>JALSTF010000115.1 GCA_026983895.1 Sulfurovum sp. | reverse complement strand
TCCCGCGCTTGTCTGGTGGCTTCTTTTCATCGGCTTCGCGGTCAAGATGCCGATCTTCCCGTTCCACACCTGGCTGCCCGATGCCCACGTGCAGGCACCTGCACCCATCTCCGTACTGCTTGCGGGGGTACTGCTGAAGATGGGTGCCTACGCGATGATCCGTATGGTGGTACTGATGATGCCCGAACAGTCGGCACACTTTGCCTGGGTGATCCTGGGACTGGGGCTGGTCACGCTCTTTTATGCCGGTTTTATAGCACTTTACGAGACGCACCTCAAGAAGATGGTCGCTTACAGCTCCATCTCGCATATGGGGCTGGTCACGGTCGCCATCGCTACCCTGAGCTACTCGGGGCTGAGCGCGGCGCTCTTTGAGATGTTCGGCCACGCATTGATCATCTCTCCGCTCTTCCTCATCGCCGGTTTCCTTCACCAGAGGACAGGAAGCTGGCAGATGGGCGATATGGGCGGTCTGATGCAGAAAGCCCCCTATCTGTCGGCGATCTTCGTGCTGGCCGGCCTGGCCGCACTGGGACTGCCGGGGACGATGGGCTTCATAGGCGAACTGACGATACTCATCGCCTCGATCAAAACCTACGGCTTCTGGCTGATCGTGATCGCGCTGGCTTCGATGGTCGGAGCAGGATATATCATCTGGACATTCAGGCGGGTCATTTACGGTGAAATGTCCCCCACTGTCGAGAAGAGCCATTTTGTCATGCACCGTGCCGAGTTCGCGGCACTGATCATTTTTGCCGTGCTGATCGTCCTTTTGGGTCTTTTCCCGTCACTGCTGTTTGACGTGATCGATCCTGCCTTTGTACAGTTGGCCGCACAGGGAGGTGTCCTATGATCAGCGCTTTTTCACTTCTGTTCGCCGCATCGCTTCTGAGCCTGGCGTTTCACCGTACACGCTGGCTGAAACCTTTTGGTCTTCTGGCTGTGGCGGGAGCGTTCGGTTTGACCTTCATCGGTGCGGGCATGCCGCTTCAGGGCTTTGCAAGTTCCGAAGCCATCCGTCTTTTCATGCTCATACTGGAAGTCGTACTCTTTGCCCTGATCGTGCATGAGGAGGAAGATCAGACCGTTACGCAGACGCTTTTCCTGGGGACGGCATCGCTTGCCCTGCTGCAAAGCCGTACGCTCCTGACCTTCATCCTCTCTTTCGAGGCGGTGAGCATCATCTCTTTCGTGCTGGTCAGCCACATCAAAACGGCGGCACAGGCGGAAGGGGCGATCAAAATGTTCATTGCCGGTGCCATCGCGACGGGTATTTTGCTGCTTGGCGCGGTACTCTACCTGATGGGCGGAGGCAGCCTGAAAGCAGTGCTCTCCCCTCAGGGGAGTTTGCTCTCGACAGCGGGTGCCTTCATCATGCTTCTGGCCCTGTTCTACAAACTGACCATCGTCCCGATGCACGGCTGGGCGGCAGATACCTATGCACTGGTACGCCACTCCCATGCGGCCATTCTGACAGGGGTGGCCAAAACGGTCGTTGCCGTGGCGGCATTCGCCTTTTTTGCACCTTTCCTCTCTGTGCACCTTGCCCTGAGCATTCCTTTGCTGGTGACACTCGCTGTCGTGACCATGACACTGGGCAATGTGCTGGCACTCTTCCAGAAAAAGGTCTCGCGTATCCTTGCCTACTCCTCCATCGCGCATGCGGGCTATATGCTGCTGGCGTTTGCAGCCTTGAAAAGCAGCTACGCTTCAACAGGGTTGCTCTATATGGCCATCGCCTATATCTTCATGCAGACCGCTGTCTTTCTGCTGCTCGATACCCTGCGCAGGCGATACGGCATCGAAACGCTTGCTGAGCTTAAGGGGCTGGCAGCAGGGAACGGGGTACTGGCCTTCTTCTTTACGATCCAGCTCTTTTCTCTGGCGGGTATCCCGCTTCTGGCAGGTTTCCTTGGCAAGGCGGTGGTCTTCTATGCGGTCGTGGATGCAGGGCTGTGGTACATCGCGCTTGTCGCGCTGCTCAATTCAGCACTTTCGGTAGGCTATTATGCCTGGATCGTCAAACATCTCTACTTCGACGAGGCAGAGACGGAAAAAGCACAGGACAGGGAGCGCGCGCCTCTCGCTGCCCAGATCATCCTGCTTGGCGGAACACTCTTCTTTGGCATCTTTGCCTCGGTGGTCTTTTCGGTCGGCAGTACATTATAGAAGGAATAAAGAGTGATGGAAGTGACGGAAAAGAAACAGTGTGATGTGTTGGTCATCGGCGGCGGCCCTGCCGGCGGGGTCTGTGCCGTGACGGCCAAGATGAACTACCCGGACAAAGAGATCCTGGTGGTCCGTGAATTCGAAGTACAGCTCGTTCCCTGTGCGATCCCCTACATTTTCGGTGAAACCCTCGGGTGCAGTGAAAAGGATGTTGCCTCCTGCGGGATGGCGGCAGAGATGGGTATATCGACAATATTGGGAAAGGTGGAGGATGTAGACACAGAGAAGAAAGTAGCTTATACTAATAAATATGAAATTACTTTCGACAAGCTGGTCTTTGCTACCGGTTCCATGCCGTTCGTGCATGCCTCTCTGGAGCATGCCCTGGCGTATGAAGGTGTCTTTACCATTCCCAAGAACAAAGCGCTGGTCGACAGGGCAAAAGCCTATGTGGACAAAGTGGAGGATGTCGTCATTGTAGGGACCGGCTTTATCGGTATCGAGATGGCGATGGAATTCAGGGAAGCCGGGAAGCGCGTTACGGTCATCGGCGGCAGCAAACACATCCTGAAAGGCCCGTTCGATCCTGAAGTGGCACTGGAAGCAGAGAAGATCCTGCTGGAGCATGGTGTGACGTTCATCGGTGAGGACAGGGTGGTTGAAGTACTGGACAATGGTGGAGACAGTATTGTCAGTGCGGTACAGCTTAAAAGCGGCCGGGTCGTGCAGGCACATGCGGTCATTTTGGCGACAGGCTACAAACCCCATACTTCGTTGGCAGAGAAGATCGGCCTTCCTCTGGGACACTATGGCGGCATCTGGGTCGATGAGTATATGCGGACGCAAAATACCGATATCTTTGCCGCAGGCGACTGCAGTGCAAGAAGAGGGTTCATTACGAAAGTCCCTTCCAAAGTGATGCTCGCTTCCACTTCTGCGGCTGAAGGCCGTGTAGCGGGAAGTGCACTCTTTGGCCTGAAATATCTCAAAGGATTCAGCGGTACCATCGCGATCTTCTCAACCATGATAGGCAAAAGCGCCTTCTCCTCTGCCGGGATCACGGAAGAGGAAGCGTTGAAAAGCGGCGGAGATATCGTGGTCGGTGCTTTCAGCGGGATGAACCGTCATCCGGCGACGATCCCCGATGCGCAGAGACAGTTCGTCAAGCTGGTGGCCATGAGACAGAGCGGACGGATCATCGGCGGACAGATCATCGGCGGCAACGAGACAGGCGAAATGATCAATATCGTCGGTCTGATGATAGAGATGCAGATGACGGTCTTTCAGGTGATGTTCATGCAGGTGGCGACGCAGCCTATGCTGACCGCGGCACCGACGAACTATCCTCTTGTGATGGCTGCGAATATGATCGCAGATAAACTTAAAAAATAATGCAGGGAGCAACAATGGCAAACAATAAACTGGCACAAGTAGATGCAAAAGAACTGGCTGCGGCAAGAGAATATATCAAAAGCCTGAAAAACCCCAACTGTAAAGAGGATGATGTCTTTTTCCAGGCAATGGAAGAAGTACTGCTTTCTATCGCACCGCTTTATCTTTCCGACCCGGTCTATAAAGAGAATGCGATCGTAAGACGTCTGATAACACCTGACAGGATCATCAAGTTCAAAGTGGAGTGGCTTGACAGGAACAATGAGATGCAGGTCAATACCGGCTATCGTGTGCAGTTCAACAATGCACTGGGGCCGTATAAGGGTGGATTGCGCTTCCATCCTTCTGTCAATGAGGGGATTTTGAAGTTCCTCGGATTTGAGCAGATCCTCAAGAATGCACTGACAGGCCTTCCTATCGGCGGAGGCAAAGGAGGGAGCGATTTCGACCCCAAAGGGAAGACAGACTTTGAAGTGATGAGTTTCTGTTCTGCCTTCATGAAAGAGCTGCATAAGTACATCGGGCCGCGTATCGATGTACCTGCCGGCGACATCGGTGTAGGTGCCCGTGAGATAGGATATCTCTTCGGTGAGTATAAGAAGATCACCTCTACCTATGAAGGGGTACTGACAGGCAAACCTTTCTTTTTCGGCGGTTCGCTCATGCGTCCGGAAGCAACAGGATACGGGGTGATCTACTTTACGGAAAAGATGCTGGAGCTTGAAGGGAGGGAAGACCTCAAAGGCAAAGTTTGTACCATCAGCGGTTCGGGCAATGTCGCCCTGCATGCCATAGAGAAACTGTATCAGATTGGTGCGGTACCTGTGACCTGTTCTGATTCCAAAGGGACCATCTATGACCCAAGAGGGGTGGACCTGGCACTGCTCAAAGAGCTGAAGTTCGAGAAGCGTACTTCACTTGAAAGCTATGTGGACCAGCATGCGGAAGCGGTGTATATCCCTGTGTCAGAGTACCCCAAAGGCGGGCACGCGGTGTGGAGCTACCCGTGCTATGCGGCTTTCCCGTGTGCGACACAGAATGAACTGACCGAAGTCGATGCCAAAGCACTGGTCAAGAACGGATGCGTCAGCATAAGTGAGGGGGCGAATATGCCTTCTACACTGGAAGCGACCCAGTATATTCTCAAAAGTGATCTCTGTTTTGCTCCGGCCAAGGCAGCCAATGCCGGAGGTGTAGCGGTCAGTGCCCTGGAGATGAGCCAGAATGCACAGATGATGCGCTGGAGTTTTGAAAAGGTTGATGCCAAACTGAAGGATATCATGATACATATCTGTACCAATGTTGCCCAGACAGCCGAAGATTATGGAGTCAAAGGCAACTATGTCGACGGTGCGAATATCGCCGGTTTCAAACGTGTCGCCGATGCGATGATCGCCGAGGGGATCTAAACCCCGCTTCGTTCTCTTTCCCTAAGAGAAAAGGCGGGAAAAGAAAGACCCTTTTCCTGCCAGTTTGTCTATCAGTTCAAAATAATACGTTTCGTTTTTCAATCCAAGTTCCGGGTATTTGAGTTTTCCGTCAGGCATGACAGCGATGGTAAAAGGCACGGACTGTATCTTGAAGGCAGAGGCCAGCTTCGGGTTGCGGCTGACATCACATTTGACCACGGGTATGTTGTTTTCCTCCCCATACGCTTCCAGCCTCTCGTCAATAAGCTGCATCAGCATTTGGCAAGGCCCGCAGGTAGGGGAGTAGAAGTCTATAAAGACCGGTGTCTCATTTTTCTTGATGATCGTTTCATAGTTTTTGTCTGTGAGTTCCATATTATTTCTCCAAAGGAAAAGTCAAGTAATTACTGCCGGCTGATGTATTGGATTCAAGCTTGATCCAGAACCCTGTCATCGGGTCGATACGGTCGGTGAAGCCGGGAGTATCCGGTGTGATAGCCACATAATCATTTTTGCTTGTGCCTTCATGTTCATAGGTATAAACAGTTTGATTGATATAAGCATCGTTGACGGTATCTCCCATTTGATGATATCCGCTGTTGCTGCTGCCATGGGAGAAGTAGACATTAGAGAGATAGATACTCTTGGGGAAAGGATTGCCCATCATGATTTTTTTGCCATTGCTGTTGTCTGTATCGGGAAGCTGTGTCATGTTGAGATCATCAAAATGGGCATTGGAAATCCCCAGATTTGAAGCATTCTGTTCAGGGGTAAAGGCCAGACCATTTAGCGAGGTATCAATGGTCATATTGGTATCGGAAGCAGAGATGATCCAATAGCCTTTCCCTGGTTTGACCGTATCGTTGCCATCAAGGCGGCGTTTTTGTGTATTGATACCTATGTAGTTGTCTGCACCGGTCTGCTCATACATCACCCACTCTGCATCATCACCATAGGTTCCCAGTGCATTTCCGAGCAGTGCTTCGAGCCCGTTGTTTCCAGTTTCACAAGGGAAGCTTACGAGCGTCCAGTGGTAGGCTTTGAGTTGCCGTTTGACCTCTTCACAGGGAGTGGGGCAGTGTTTCCCTGCATCACTGATGTCCCAATTGTAGGTGGCAATAATATCTGTGCGTGCCTGTTCTCCGTCGCAGTATGTGCTGTTTCCTGCATCGAAGGATTCTCCGTCGCTGAGTGTGAGATTGACCCACCCTTTGAGTAGCGCATCATAGTGATAGGTGGAGAGTTTTCCTCCTGAAAGGAAATTGGCAAAAGCAGTAACATTACTGACATCCCAGCGTGCCAGATTGCGGTCAAAGGAAACAGCATTTTGGAACATTTTAGACATATTGGTGACACTGCTGACGTTCCAATCAGTGACATCCGGATTGGCGTGTACCGCATCTTCAAACATAGAACGCATGGTCGTGACACTGCCAGTATCCCAGCTTAAAGTATTTGGAGTGGCTGTGGTGGCGTTTTTAAACATAGAACGCATGCTTGTGACCTGGGATGTGTTCCATCCACTGACATCGGAATTGGCATTGACGGCATCTTTGAACATATAGGCCATAGTCGTTACCTGACTCGTATCCCATGCAGAGGTATCAGGGACAGCCTGGGATGCACCGCGAAACATGGAATCCATTTTTGTGACACGGGAGGTATCCCATCCGCTGACATCTGGATTGGCGGCAGCAGCCTTGTAAAAAACCTGACGCATATTGGTAACACTGGACGTATCCCACCCTGAAGTATCCGGGTCGGCGATAGAGGCATCACGAAACATACTGGAGATATTGGTAATGGTCGAAGTGTTCCATCCTGTAGTATTGATATCTGCGTTGCCGCAGCCTTGGAACATCTGTTTCAAACTGGTGGTAGAGGAGAGATCAGGTATATCGGCTGGAGTTGCTGTCAGGTTTTCCGCACCGCGATAGGCTTGTGACATGGAAGACCAGATCGCTGTACCCCACTGCTTGATCTCCATAAGTTTCAGGACATCGGTTGTGGTACTTGAATCGATATAAAATCGGATACGGCGGAAACCTTTATGGTCGCCGTTATTATCCTTGACACGTATCGTATAGGTACCCGCAGAAGTATAGCTGCAGGTATAGCCGTCAGGATAGACAGATTTTGTCGCTCCTGTCACTTCATCGGTACCGTCATCGTTGCAGTCGACATTGTAGCCGTTTCCTGAGGTGCGTGTAATGGGAATGATGAATTCGTTGCTGTTGGATGCTCCTGGATTGTCTGTCTTGACCTTGATCACATAGTCATCTGCCGGTGCAGCCAATAGTACAATAGGTATGAAAAAGAAAATCAACCGTTTATGCATAAAAATATCCTTCATAGCTCTTGTAAATGATTATAACCCAAAATCATCAATGAAACATTTATCAAAAGTTGATAGAATGGGATTTAAATTGAGAGAAGGTATTGAAATGACACCAAGAGAAGCTATCAAAACGGTTTTTGAACGTATGAATGAGGAGATCATAGGGCAGGAGCGTGTGATAGAACGTTTTATCATGGCGATGCTGGCTGACGGGAATATCCTGGTAGAAGGTTTGCCGGGGCTGGCAAAAACGAAAGCGGTGCATGCCATGGCAGAAGCCATCGATGCAAAATTTTCACGTATCCAGTTTACTCCCGACCTGGAACCCTCCGATGTACTGGGGGAAGAGATACTCTATGAAGAGAACGGAAAGAAGGCATTCAAGTTCCATCCCGGTCCCATATTTGGAAATATTATACTGGCGGATGAGATCAACAGGGCGCCGGCAAAGGTGCAGTCCGCCATGCTTGAAGCGATGGAAGAAAAACAGGTGACTGTTGCAGGCGTAACACACAAGCTTCCCAGGCTTTTTGTCGTGCTGGCAACACAGAACCCTCTGGAACAGAAGGGGACCTATCCGCTGCCTGAAGCCCAGAAAGACCGTTTTCTTATGCATGTTAAAATCGATTATGTCAATATGGAATCTGAATATAAAATGATCCAGAAGATACTTTTGAATGAGAAAAAAAACAAAAAAGAGTGGGAAAGAATACCGCAAGATATGGTGTTTGCCGCACGTGATGAGGTCACGAAAGTAAAAATAAGCGAAGAGATGGGCAAGTATATTGTCGAGCTCGTGTTTGCCACACGCTACCCCATGCGTTACAGCAAACAGCTGGGTGTCATGATCGAAGTAGGGGTAAGCCCGAGGGGTTCGCTTGCTTTGACAAAGTGTGCACAGGTCCATGCATGGATGCGCGGAAGACAGGAGGTAACGACTAAGGATATACAGGCTGTCATTCATGATGTTTTCCGGCATCGTCTTCTCAAAAGCGAACATACGAAATTCAGCGGTATCCATAATGATGAGATCATAGATATCATCATCCAGCAGGTTCCCGCTCCTGCTCCCGAAAGATTCATCCGCCCGAGTGAAGTCAACAAACGTGAACCAAAGCCAAGTGAAGTGAAACATTCATGAACACTTTGGAGATATCGTTAAAAGAGAGTACTGTCGAGGCACTCCTCACCTTTTCCGAAATACTGAAAAAAGATGTCAATACCATACTTGAAGAAGCCCTCGAAGCGTATTTTGAAGCACAGCAGCAAAAGCTCATGGAAAAGAACAGGGAAGACGAAAATGCCATGACCAACCTTGATTTTAATGAATTCTGGGACGGAGTGGATATTGATTGAATCAATCAAAAAATGGCTCAAAGAGATCCTGATCGGTGTCGTGCTGATATTCATATTATCTAATATTGTAAGTTATCTGAGGAAACCGGAACTCAGTTCCACACAGCTTCCCAAAATGGATGTAACACTGTCTGACGGAAGCCGATATACGCTTTCTGAAGGCAAGCCGGCCGTGATACACTTCTGGGCTACCTGGTGTCCCACCTGCAAGCTGGAGGCGGCGAACATAGAACGTATTTCAAAGAAGTATAACGTCCTGACCATAGCGGTCAATTCAGGAAGTGACGAAAAGATAAGCGACTACCTCAGTGAGAGGGGACTGACATTCCGGGTACTCAACGACAGGAAAGGGGTATGGGCGAAGAAATTCCATGTCGAAGCCTTTCCCACCACGTTCATCTATGACAGCAGCGGCGAGTTGAAGTTCACTGAAGTCGGCTATACGACAACAGCCGGATTGATGGCACGTATGGCATTGGTAGAATAAACCGATTGTATTAGTATTTTATGCTACTATAATATTTCAAAGAGGAGCGAAAGATGAAATTAAATGTGAAATTGCTGAGAAAAGGGATAATGGGACTCTCGATCGCCTGTGCATCTCTGATCATGCTGGGGACAGGCCCGGTCGAAGCCAAAGGGCCGGTACCGGCAGTAAAGACGGAGGTGAAGCAGACCTCCTTGACGGAAGCGCGTATCAATGCAGTACTGAAAGAGGCGTATGAGAAGTTCAAGAACGATCAGGGAGGGAAGAATGCTGACTACATCAAGGCCCTCGCCGAGGTGGATTCCAAGATCTTTGGGATCACACTGGTAACACCAAATGGGAAAGTGTATGAGATAGGAGATACGAAAGCAGAGGTTTCCATTCAGTCCATTTCCAAGGTTTTTACAGCGGCCAAAGTGATGCAGGAGAAAGGTGCCAAGTTTATGCAGGAAAAGATCGGTGTGAATGCGACAGGGCTTCCTTTCAACTCCATTATGGCTATTGAACTGCACAAAGGAAGCGCATCCAATCCGTTCGTCAATGCGGGTGCGATACAGTCCACTTCATGGGTAAAGGCGAAAGATTCTAAAGAAAGATGGGCAAAGATCAAGCAGAATATGGATGATTTTGCAGGAAAGAAACTGAACTTCAATAAAGCAGTCTATGATTCCGAGGTCAATGACAACAAACGGAACCAGGCGATCTCCAAACTGCTTGATGCTTACGGAAGAATGGGGTCTGACCCGCTTGAAGCGACCACCGTCTATACCAAACAGTGTTCAGTCAATATCTCTTCCCATGACCTGGGCGTGATGGCGGCAACACTGGCCAACCATGGTGTCAACCCTGAGACAGGGAAAAAAGTCCTTGACAAACCTCTTGTCCCCAAACTGCTTGCGATCATGGCAACAGCCGGTCTTTATGACAATGCCGGAGACTGGCTCTATCTTGCCGGCGCACCTGCCAAATCCGGTGTAGGAGGAGGGATCCTTGCGGTTGTCCCAGGGAAAATGGGTATTGGTGTTGTCTCTCCGCCGCTTGATCCATACGGCAATTCTGTAAGAGGCCAGAAAGCAGCAGCTTACATTATTGACAAATTGGGTATCAACCCGTTGGCACAGTAAGGAGCGGGGAATGAGATTGTCTTATTCAAAAGCGGCAGCAGCACTTCTGTTCGCCGCATCCTGTTCCTCCTCACTCTTGGCTTCCGAAAAGATCGTTGCCAATGAAGTGACAGATGATGACCATGCCTATGAAACGGTAACGCAGGAGGACAACAAAAAAGAGGGAATCGTCATTGGCGACGGCTGGAAGATCACCGGAGATATACGTGCGGGGTATGTGAACTACGACTACAGCAATCCCCCTTCGCATATCGACCCGTCAAGCGGAAAGATCGTACCGGTCAACCCTGATGTCAACAAAGGCCATGCGGATTCCCACGGTGTCTATCTTGTTCCAAAGCTCTCCCTTGCTTCTCCGAATTACAACGGTTTCAGCGGAAAGATCACGGTAGCGGGCGCGACCGACTTCGGTATCAATGACGCACTTTATGAACAGAGGACCTTTGTTTTCGATGCGGTGGAGAGAAAGCCGTTCATGATCCTGCAGGAGGCCTATATCTCCTATGTGACACCGGATAAAGCACATACCTTCCTTGCCGGAGCGAAAGAGATCGTTACGCCGATGGTCGATGCCGACGACTGGTATATGCAGGCCGACTCCTTTCAGGGTGCCTACTACATGAACAAGAGTTTCAAGAACATGATGTTCGCCGGCGGATACATTTACAAGATGGCCGGTGTTTGGGACAGTGGCGCCAACGGTACGGAGTGGCACACCATGTCCGATGCAAGTTTCGTTGATGGTACCTATAAGGAGATCGCGGGTGATGAAGGTGTCTGGACCGGTGTCTTGCAATACTCTGACGGGGTACATAATGTGCAGGTGTGGGATTACTATATGCAGGACTACTATAACACCTTCTTTGCACAGTATGACTTCAATGGCAAAAGCGACAGTTTCACCTATGACCTGGGTGCGCAGATCATTGACTTTCAGGGGGTAGGCGGTCTGAAAGACTATTATGCCAATGTACTCGGAGGCAGGGCGATCGACTACAGTATTTACTCGGCACGGGTCAATGCCAAGCATGACAGCGGCTTCGATATCGCTTTGGGCGCTTCATTCTACACCGACGGTGACGGGACCGGAGATACACTTGGTGCCTGGGGTGCCTATCCCTATTTTGCCAACGGTATGATCTTTCACTTCTTTGAAGCAGGCAGTCTGAGAAATGCCAACAGTTACAAAGCGCAACTGGGGTACGACTTCGGTAAACAGGGTATCGATGGGCTTTGGATCGGTGCAAGGTATACCTACTTTGACCTTGACCCGGAGTATTCGAAATCTTCATTGAACGGTGCAGGGCAGGATTACCAGAAAAATTATGGTCTCAGGGTAAGCTACAACAGCCCTTCCGGATTTTACTTCACAGGCACCTATGAATATGTCGATCTTGACCAGCAGCCGGATATTGATGCACTCAGGCTTATCGGCGGATACAAGTTCTAAAATGAAGTTTCTATAGTACGACGGTAAAGGAGGCAGGGAAAGATGGGTTATTAGAGGTGCCCTTAGGATATTGGTACCGCCTTTTAAAAAAAGAAGAGTAAAATACGCCAAATCATTATCAAAGGACAGACTATGAATGAACAATGTGACCTCTGCGGCAGCAAAGAAGGGTTGACAGAATATACCGTATCGCCCAAAGACGAGACCATTACGATCTGCAGTACCTGTGCAGCATCCATCGAAGATCCCTCTTCAAATGAAAAGCACTGGAACTGCCTGCATGACAGTATGTGGAGTACCGAGCCTGCGGTACAGGTGGTGGTATTCAGACTCTTGAGCAAACTGGGTGCACAGGATCAACTCGATATGATGTATCTTGAAGATGACGTCAGAGAATGGGCAGAACAGGGTCTCGAAGAGGATGACACGGAACCTACACGCGACAGTAATGGGAATATCCTTGTCGAAGGCGATGCCGTGACCATCATTAAAGATCTTGTGGTTAAAGGAGCGGGATTTACCGCGAAACAGGGAACGACAGTGAAGAACATCAAGATGGCACCGGGTGACCCGACGCATATCCAGGGCCGCGTGAACGGTACGATGATCTTCCTGAAAACAGAGTTCTTGAAGAAACTCTAATCCCTTTTTACAGTACACCCTGATAGACAAGTTTCATGACCTTGTCTATCATCTTCTTCTGGGTACGGACATCCCCGTCCTCCGCTTCTATATTGACATATCCTGTACGGTTTCTGTGCAGAGCAATGTAGTTGGACATAGAAAAATCATTCCTTTTTCCATTGACCACTTCATATTTGACATTGACACCCTGGGTATTGAGTGCTCCGATCTTTCTGCTGTCTATCTTCCTGCCTGCGAGATAGACCAGGTTGTCCTCATCGTTCAATCCGCCTTGACCGAGTGCACCCGCGGGACAGGAATGGGTATGTGCCGAAGAGATCTTCATGGAGACGGTACCTTCTCCACCGTACTTCTCATGGCCGTTCTTGTTGCTGTGCAGGGCAAGGTAGGGCATGGAAGGTACTTTGAACGTGTCTAAGATGGCAAAGATATTTCGGGTATAGACCGATCCGTTCTTGAAGTTCCGGTTGGGGTCTGTGCCTGAAGCATAACGCTTGCCGCCCGCTTCTACGGCCAGAAAACCTCCGCCGTATTTTTGGGCAGCATAGACAGCGGCTTCGAATGCAGAGTCTTCATTGTCATGCGGGAGGTACCAGAAAGGTCCCGCAGGATGTTTGGTGTTGCGCACAAGTGTCAGTTCCCATTTCTGTCCATGGTCGTAAAAAGAGAGTCGGTCGGCACAGAGGTCTCCCATGTTCCAGGAGTTTCGTTTGACGTCCGGTATGTCGGAGGAAGAGGAAATCTTTTCCTGGATGATATGTTCTTTGAGATGAGCGGGCAGAGGGCAGTTGAGCGTGACGCAGCCCGTAGCCATAAACGCAAGCAGAGGGATCGTCAGAGAGAGAAGGACCCTGTTCATCTGCTTTTTCCCGCAATACAATACGATAGAGACGGCCGTATACAGGGATTAATCATTCAGGGCCATGGATTGCTGGTGCGCGAGGTTGTCTTTGACTGTTTTGACATTTTTTTCGTAAGATGTCTTTGGAGGACTGCCAGCAGGTTCAAAACCAAATTCCGTGCAGCCTGTGAAGAGCAGGCCTGTGACCAAAATATAAAATACTGTTTTCATTTTTCTTTCCTCCTATAGGAAGTCCCCTATACTGCCGACAGCATAACTTATCTTTCCTAAAAATGCGTTTTTTAAAAGCCTTTCATCACTATATCGAAAAGATACTCCACTTCATGGTCCTCCAGGTGCAGTGTTTTGTGTGTCTGAAAAAAGGTAAGGATCTTCTCTTTGGGAAGGGACGCACTGTAAAGGCACTCCGGATGTGCGGGGATGAAAGCCTGCATCAGAGACATTTGGCCGGTGACAGGGGCTTCGCAAATATAGCAGTTCTCTTCGTCATGCACCCTTCCTTCGTAGGCAAGCATCTGTATGTAGCTTTCGCAAACGATACGTTTGGGATTTTGTCTGTCCCACTTTTTGGCTGCCTGCAGAAGGAGGTCATAGTAGAAAGATTCTATCTCTTCCGCATCTTTGAGGTGCGGTTCAAAGAGGCGGATGAAGTTGTGCCAGAGCAGTAAACGGTTCTTGTCAAAAAGCCAGGGAAAACCGATATGTGAAAGAGAACGGAGTCTCGGAAGAAATCTGCCATCCTCTCCTTCCACTTCAAAATCGACCAGGTTCCCAAGCTGCAAAATGGAGTGCCGCGCACCGAAAAAACGGTAATAGGTCCTGACATGGTGTGCGGTGAGGACCATCGCAACAGAGTCTTCATTCTTTACCTTGCGT
>JALSTF010000114.1 GCA_026983895.1 Sulfurovum sp. | reverse complement strand
CTGCTGCTGCATCTTCGTCAGGGGAAGTTCTTTCTGTTCAATGTGTGTTTTTGCGATCCCTGCCTGCGTCAAACCTATGGCCAGCAGGATAAACAATATGTTTTTCATCTGTCTCTCCGTCTATTTAATGGAATGATTCTATCACAATTTCCCCTATGGATATTTGATACATATCATCAACAGAGATCAAAACATTTTTTTTCTATTTCCTTTGCCGGCATCGGCTTGCCGTAATAGTATCCCTGCATATAGTAACAGCCCTGTGCTATCAGATACTCTTTCTGCACTTCGGTCTCTACACCTTCGGCGATCAGCTGGAGATGAAGACTTTTCGCCAGTGCAATGGTCGCCTGGACAATAGCCGCATCTTCTTTGTCTTCGGGAATACCGCGTATGAAGGATTGGTCGATCTT
The DNA here is from genome assembly GCA_026983895.1 of Sulfurovum sp. Classification (GTDB taxonomy): domain Bacteria; phylum Campylobacterota; class Campylobacteria; order Campylobacterales; family Sulfurovaceae; genus Sulfurovum. The sequence goes on along the minus strand of JALSTF010000114.1, from coordinate 2,686 downwards.
CAGTTTCCCTACAGGCAGCCTTTTCAAGTAAGCTAAAGAGGAGTACCCCGTACCAAAATCATCAATGGCAAGGCGGATACCCATATCACTTATCTGCTGCAGACGGCCGATGGCTGTATCGGGTTTTTTCATCATCTGCCCTTCCGTTACTTCAAGTTCGAGCCAGTCAGCTTTAAACTCCATTTTGCCGAGACACTCCTGCAGTGTTTCGATGAACGATTCATGCATCAGCTGTCGCATGGAAAGATTGAGGGAAAGGATACCGGGATTGAGTCCCTGTGCATACCAGTCGCGTATCTGGCGCATCGCTGTTCTCATGACCCAACGGTCTATTTCTACGATCAGCCCCGTCTCTTCTGCAAGGGGAATAAAGGTATCAGGGAGCAGCAGCCCCATCGTAGGATGATTCCAGCGTATCAGTACCTCCATGCCGACCATCTTGCCTGTTTTACCGTTGACCTGCGGCTGATAATAAAGCATGAATTCTTCTTCTTTTATGGCTTCTCTCAATGCCGCTTCCATGACCACACGCTCAAAAGCAAGCGTTGTCATTTCAGAAGAGTAGAACTGATAATTGTCACGCCCCTCTTCTTTCGCTTTGTACATAGCTGCATCCGCATATTTGAGAAGGTCGTTCGCCCGGGTGGCATCCTGCGGATAAAATGAGATCCCTATGCTGCAGGAGATATAGAGTGTCTGCCCCTCAATATGCAGAGGCTGCGAAAGTACCTTCCGTATCTTCTCTGCCAGCTGTGAGATGTACTGCAGGTTTTCTATATTTTCCACAATGACCGTAAATTCATCCCCTCCGAGACGTGCAAGCGTATCTTCTTTGCGTATCTTCGCCTTGAGGCGTTCGGTCACTGTAACCAGTACTCTGTCGCCTATATGGTGTCCCAGTGAATCATTGATCTGTTTGAAATTATCCAGGTCTATGAAAAAAAGTGCCAGTTTGGCATCATGCCTTTTGGCAAGCTCTATACCGTGTTCAAGACGGTCTGCGAACAGTGTACGGTTCGGGAGCCCCGTCAGAGCATCATGATGCGCCTGATAATGCAAAATATCTTTCTGTTTGATCAGTTCCTGCTGTACTTTCTTCTTTTCAGAAATATCTCTTATCACGGCATACAATACTTTTCTGTCATCCAGGTAAATGGGTGTCAGTGTGATTTCCGCAGTAAATGTTTTGCCGTCCGAACGCAGGAACTGCCATTCGAACTGATGTACACCGTATTCTTCAGCCAGGGCGATCATGGATTCAGCTTTTTCACGGGAATCGCGTCCGTCCGGCTGATACTTCGGAGACATGTCCGCCGGATTACGGTAAAGAAGCCGGCTTTTGTCCCCATACCCGAGCATCGCGATCGTTTTTTCGTTACATTGGATACATTGATCATTTTCCAGTATTAAAATGCCGTCGGAAGATTTTTCGAACAGTGTTTCAAAAGTCTCTTTCTGCTTCTTGATCTCATATGTTTTCGTTTCGATCTCCCCTTCCAGTTTCTGGAGATATTCATCTTCTTTTTCGCGTATCATTTTTATCAGGACGAAGATCAGTGCCAGAAGCAGCACATAGAAGGCAAGGGCTGCCAAAAGTGTCGCTTTGAAATCGGAATAAAGTCCGGCGAACAGGTCCCTGTCCTTGATCTTGATGTCAAGAAGCCCCCGTATGTCATGGAGTTTGTAATTATAGGCTTTGTCATAGCGTTTGCGGATACTCGGTATGGCATCTTCTCTTTTACCATGGCATTTCAGACAGGATTGTTTGATATAGAGCGGTTCCACGTAGTAGTAACTGTCATTTTTTTCCATGAAACGATAAGGTTCTTTGGGATTCTCCCTGAAATAATCCATCATTTCCTTTTCAAAAGCATTTGCTCTGTTATCAGGGTTTCTCGGACGGTCGGATACCGTACGGATCACTACGTCGCCATGCAGTCTTTCTTCAAAATTCTCATTGATCTCTTTGGTCGTTTTCACAGGAAGGAGATTGATGGTTTTGTCATCAATGGCGATATGCTCGCGCAAGAAAATATTCTGATAGGTTTGACGGAAGGCTGAAATGAAGTTTGCGAGGGATTTGCTTTCATTCAAGATGATGAGTTTATGCGTCTCACCTATACGATGGTACTGTATATACGTACCCGTCCCCAGTATAATGAAGAAAGTCACAGCAAAAAGAATGAAAAATTTCATATTTTTCATACAAACCTATCCTTCCGCCTTTTCTATAGTTTACTAAGGCAGTGTTATATTCTATCATATATTTTTATTATTTTATGCTTTATTTTGTTATATTTTAAAGATATTTTCTTGATTTATCCCGGATTTCTGGAATCATCCTGCAAAACTCTTGTGCTATAATACGCTCCAACTTCAAGCAAGGTGCTCCATCGTGACAGAAAACACTATCAAAACACAGAAATTCATTCTTAAACTCTTTCCCGAGATCATGGTCAAAGGCGCTTCCGCCAAAAAACAGATGGTACAGCAGCTCTACAGCAACCTGCAGGTCCTGCTCGGCAAGATAGACGAGAATATCGCTATAAAGAAATTTTCCGACAAGATCGAAGTCGTCACCCCCATTGAAAATCTCGAAGCAGTACGCAATACCCTCCTGCACACACCGGGCATCGAACAGGTGCTCGAAGCATTGCAGTTCGACCATATGGAAACGCTTGATGCC
>JALSTF010000113.1 GCA_026983895.1 Sulfurovum sp. | reverse complement strand
CCAGAAACTGCTGGAACGCAAACTGCATGAATGTGTGGAAGATATCGTCAACAGGGTAGGGGTCGATGTCAATTCCGCTTCGGCTTCGCTGCTCGCATTCGTAGCAGGCGTAGGGCCAAAGCTTGCAGAGAACATCGTGGCAGACAGAGAGCGCGAAGGAGCCTTCCGCACCAAGTCGGACCTGCTCAGGGTCAAAGGGCTGGGGAAGAAAGCCTATGAGCAGATGGCTGGGTTCATCCGCATCAGGGAGGGAGAGAGCATTTTCGACAATACCGGCATCCACCCCGAAAGCTATCAGGCCGCCCAGACACTGCAGGCCATAGAGGATCTCACCGATACAAGACAGACGGCAGAGCGTCTCGGCATAGGGGAAGCCACCCTCAAAGACATACTCAAAGAGCTGGCAAAACCAGGCTTCGACCCCAGAGAGGAACTGCCGGCTATTCCTTTCAGGGATGACCTGACCGATATCTCGATGCTGAAAGAGGGAAGTGTGGTCTCCGGGGTGGTGCGCAACATCGCGGACTTCGGTGCCTTTGTGGATATCGGCCTGAAAAATGACGGGATGATCCACATTTCACAAATGAGCGAACATCGCATCTCCCATCCGCTTGAAGTCCTCTCCGTCAACCAGTATCTCCCCAAGGTAAGGGTGCTCTCTGTCGATGCGGAGCAGGGTAAGGTGTCGTTGAGTTTGAAGGAGCTCTAAAAACCTTTAGAAGTACATTAAAACGCTTTTAAAAGGACTGCTCTATATAGCGGTTTCCTTCGGAAAGAGAATCACTCAGGTCGGCTACGTGCTGGGCATTTTGTGCCGAGTAAGGCTTTTGGACCGTTTTTTTCAGATCGTTGAGGCAAAGATCCAGAAAGACGAGAAGGTTGTTTATCTCTGCATTGTGGGTGCCGGATCTGAGTTTCATATGTCCGGACTCAAGGGTATGGAGCGCAGCAAGCAGCTTTGCATTGTCGTGTTTCCTGTAAGAGAGCACTACTTTATGAGAGAGTATCTCCTGTTGGGATGCGAGTTTTGCCATCTGAGCCGTATTTGCCATGATGTCTGTCGTGCCAAAAGCCATTGTCAATACTGTCGTTAGAGCGATTTTCTTCCACATTTTATTCCTCCCAGAAGTTATTATATGAAATAATATCAATCTTTGACTTTGTGTTAACTTATGGTTAATTAATTTTTCATATTTTATTATATGATATGGGAAATAAAACGTTTTGGAGCAATATTCTTTCGGGGATCATTGTCCGGCAGTATGGAGAGGGGTTGAAATGAGAGGATACATCTTGGCAGGTTTGAGTGTTTTGCTGCTTCAGGGATGCGGAGAACCGTCCGTAGATAAGATAGCGGACAAAATAGTAAAAGTGGAAACGCCGCACGGCAAATATACCACGGTCAATAAAAAATCGGGTGCCTACGGGCGGTATCAGATCATGCCCAAAACCGCAAAGCATTACACGAGGAAGCTGCATATCAGTCCGCGCCAGTGGAAATATCCCCAAAATCAGGACAAGATCTTCATGGCGCTGCTTACCGACAACATAAAAAATTTAAAAAAAGAGGGCATTGAGATCAATGCATTCACAGTATACGGCTGTCATCAGCAGGGGGCAAGAGGGTTCACGTGTATCGTTAAAAATGAGGGCTTGACTTCTGATTCCTATAGAAAACTGAGAAGAAACCTGCCAAGAAAATACAGGCATATCAAGAATGAAAAGCTGAGGAAGGTATGGATCGACTACTGGAAGAAAAAGATGAGTTGAGAAGTTTCGAAAGAGGGACCACCGCGATACTTCACAACTCGCTCCCCGTTTTCACGATGTCCAGTCCGAAGCGCTCTCTGAGTTTCCGGACCTCCTTTTCCAGCCGTTTTGCTTTACTGTCCTCTTCATGGTCAAGCAGGGAGAGTGTCCTGTTATGGTGCAGGGTGAAGTTGGAGACATTCACACTCAGCTTCACCGCGCCTTTGCCTGGAAGTTTCATCTCATCATACATCTTTGCAAGTTCGCTTTTCAGCAAATGTTCGCTGAAAAGGCGGTTAAGCGTCTCGCTCTGTTTGACCTTTACGCCGTATTCGTAGTTGATCTTGAGGTAGTAGGTGGTGGGGTTGACCTCTATCTGCATCACCATGTGGGCAATGTGCCGCGCCATGATCATAATGCGCCGTTTGATCTCGCCGCTCTCGTAGAGGGCGTCGAAGGTCCGGCTGATACCGATGGACTTCCTGTCGCCTCTGCTTTCAATGCCTTCCCTGTCGGTGCCCGTGACCCGGCGGTAGAGCTGTATGCCGGGTTTTTTCCAGGAGTAGAAGAGTTTTTTGCTGCGTTTGACATCTCCCAGGGTCTTGATGTAGTGTTTGCCCAGCCGTTCCTGAAATCCTCTGCCGATGCCGGGAAACGCCTTGATGGGGATGTTCTCTATATAGGCGTCGATATCTTTGACTTCACGGACCCCGAAGGGTTTGGCAGACTCGGTAGCGAGTTTGGCGATCCACTTGGCTTCGGCAATGCCGATGGAGACGGGGATGTCGAACTCCTGTTTGATCTTCGCTTTGAGTTCCAGGGCGAAATCGTACACTTTCTCATCTTCCACCCATCCGCTCAAGTCCCCGAAGAATTCATCGATGCTGAACTGCTCGACTTTGGGGATGTGTGCTCTCATGAAGTCATGGATCCGGTGGGAGAGCCGGTGGTAGAGCGGATAGTTGGAGGGGACCACTACCATGCGGGGGCAGAGCTGCAACGCCTGTGCGATGGGCATGGCGGTCTTGACCCCGCACTCTCTCGCCTCATAGCTGGCAGTGGTGATGATGCCCCGTATCTTTTCCCTTCCGTCGATATGGTCTACAAAA
>JALSTF010000112.1 GCA_026983895.1 Sulfurovum sp. | reverse complement strand
TGCTGTTATACACCCATGGCAGGAGTGCTTTTTCGTTTAATTTTTTTCGGGTACACTCTTTTCTATGAAAGTCGGAACAGATATTATTCAGATCAGTCGTATAGAGAAACTTGTGAAACGTTATGGCATCAAGTTCAAACAGCGCTACCTCTCCAAGCAGGAGATCGCCATGGCAAGAAGACTTGAGACACTTGCCGGTCTCTGGGCTGCCAAAGAGGCCATCAGCAAAGCTTTGGGATGCGGTATCGGTGCGCAACTCTCTTTCCATGACATATCCATTGCCAAGGACCACAAAGGTGCTCCCTACTTCAAGCTGAACAAAGAGGCACAAAAGGTCTTCAAGATCAAAAGTTCTTCCATTTCCATCAGTCATGATGGAGGTTTTGCAATAGCTATTGCCGTCATAGACTTTAAAAAAGTCATTTGACTATGCACACTTCAAGTACCCCATCACCCAAAGGAGTCATACCATGATGAGATCAACAGTTTTTATCCCGCTGGTCGTCGCTTCACTTTTTTTTGCTGCCTGCTCCAATACGGCACCCAAAGTCCAGCCAAAGCCTGTCAAACCCAAAGAGGTCAACACTGCCAAACATCATTATGCAACTGTACCGCCTCCGCCCAAAAAGAAGATAGAGCTCAAAGAGGTGCAGGATAACAACTACTCTCCCGAATATATGTACCCCGAAGACAAATATAAAAAAGATACACTGACGGGGAAAAAAGGAGAAGCTTCTGCCCAAACACCGATTGAGGAGATGACACCTGCCATGAGCAAAGAGGAATGCATCGGAATGATCGGTCAGGAAAAGTTTGATACCTATACCAAAATGTTCGGCAATGAAGCCGCCTCCCTGAAAAGATGTACCCTGCTGAAGTCCACCCAGAAGGGTTAAGGCCTTAACTTTTTGCCAGATGAATCATTTTGAAACGATCACCCATCATCGTTGGGCCGATCAGTGTTTTGATCTTGTCCGCTTCCCGCAGATAGATCTCCTGTGTCGTCTGTTTTGAGAACTGCTCCAAAATATCGATCAGTCCGAAACGTATCAGCGCGCGCGCCTGTGTCTCGTACTTCTCCTCTCTGAAGCCTGCCGCCTCGAACGCTTCGAGCACATGCCGGAAGTTCACATCATAGGTAATATCGTCTTTCTGGAACGATTCTGAAAGCTTCAAGGCCTCGTCAAAAAGCGGAAACGTCTCATGTGCACGGTAGATACGGATAGAGAAATCGTTACGCACATATTTTTCACCGTAATCAAAAGTAACAAAATCACATCTTTGTATGCCTTTTGCCATGCCTTTGGCAAAATCCTCGTAGCCTACAGCAACTTCTCCCTGTGACAAAGAGTGCTGTTTCGCCCACTCCAGCAGCTTCGGAGGTGCCGCTTCCCATGCAATCTCGTCTTTTTCCACCACTGCGATCTTCTCTTCTTTGAGCAGTTCACAGGGGAAAGCATCGAAGATCTCGTTGGCGACCACAAAGGCATATTCCGCATGGACTTCAGAGAGGTCTTCAAAATGCACGACCTGTACATCAGTGCCAAAACGTTCCCTGATGTAGGCTGTCTGTGCCTGACGCACTTCAGGCTGCCGCTCGACGATGCCGAACTTCAGCGTACCTATGAGCGTAGGATCACAGGTATACAGCCACTGTATCATGTCACAGAGAAGATACCCCTGATGCGCTCCCACTTCTATCAGCCAGCCGTTCCTGTCCGCTGTGCCTTCGAGTATACGTTTGTAAAAAAAGTTGGCGATACTCGCACCAAAAAAACTGCTTGTACTCACAGCCGTATAGAAATCACCGCTCTTTCCGATCGCTTTGAAATTTTTATAGTAGCCGTTCTCACCGTACAGCCATGTGTTCATATAGTCGCTAAAGTACATTTTCCACCCGTATATAGAGTTTAAGCAGCTGTATCTGCTTGTCTATCGCATAGATCTTCTGATCGATCTTCCTGATCTGCTGTGAGTTTTTCATCACTTCTGCATCATATTTCGTTTTTTCTCCGGCCTGCGCAAGGTTTTTGGTGACCCGGTAAAGGTTACCATAGACCTTTTCATCTTTTCTGGCAAGCATGATCTTCTTGTCCAGGATTTTCAGGCTGTTCCGTATCCAGTCATATTCTTCATTGACCGTATCTTTCCGGTCCAAGACTTCGGTTGCCGCCTTGAGCTTCTCTACCTTGCTCAGTTCAATATCACTGTAGGCATTGATATCCAGCGGCATAGAGACAGTAAATCCATAGTTATAATACTGCTCATTCAAATTCGGACTGGGAAAAAGCGGATTCAGGTCACCATTGTTGTACTGTCCCTGAAGCGACACCGTAGGAAGATATTTCGCCCAGGTGATCTTCTCCTTGTAATCCATCTCAAGCGCCCGCATGGAATCTCTCTTGAGTTCGAGATTCTCCTGCGTATAACGCTGCTTGTCTATCAGTTTGAGCCGGGGAAGCCTGAGTCTGTCCGGTTTTTTGTCACTGAGAAGGGAAAAATGCTGTCTCAGTTCCATCGCCTTGAGTTTCATCTCGAGCAGTGCCGTCTCATCCTGACTTTTTTTGAGTATCGCCTGGTCAAGGAAACTGCTGTCTATGAGTCCCGCCTCATAACTGTCGCGTTTTTGCTGAATATCAATACGGTCATTCTTGATCTGGTACTGCATCTTTTCCCGCTCAAGCTTGATACGTTTGAGCTGAAAAAGGATCGAGACCGCATCACCGATCATCTGCCGCCTTTTCAATGTAATGTCCAGACGGTTGGCACCGCGGAGTGCCCCCGCATACTTGATGGCATAATAGATCCCGCCGGAACGGAAGATCGGCTGATCGATATAGACCGAGAAATTTCCCGTATCGATCGTCCCTGTTTTGAAACGCGTTGTATAATCTTTCCCATAGCGTACTGTCACAGGATTGATCCAGCTCTTGGAAAGCATGTCGCTCTGCAGTTCATTGCCCTGAAAATCATACTCGAAAAGCAGTGCTTTGTTCTTGGAAAGGATCCCTCCAAGCTCATCCGCCCCCAGCTGGGAGATGAGCAGGAAACTACAGAGTAGATATAGCCGTTTCAAAACGTTTGAACCCTTCATCTATCTCTTCCCTGCTGATGGTGATACTCGGCAGAAAACGTACCGTATTGCGCCCTGCTTTGAGAATGACCAATCCTTCATGCATCGCATTTTTCAGTACATCTGTCTGTATCTGGGCACTTTTGGCACGCAGTCCGCGCATAAGGCCCAGTCCTACCTCTTTTTCAAAAAGATTTCCGTACTTGTCTGCGATCTCTTTCAGTTTTTGCGAGAAATAGACAATGGTCTCATCGACCGCACCGCTGTCATACATCGGCTTCAAGATATCCAGCACGGCAAGCCCCGCTGCCGTACTCAGATAATTCCCTCCAAAGGTACTGCCATGGTCCCCTGCACTCAAGACATCTTTATGCGTTGTCATCACCGCACCGATGGGCACACCGCCGCCCAGTCCTTTGGCAAGCGTGATAATGTCCGGTTCTATCTCATAAAGGTTGGAAGCCAGGAATTCTCCCGTTCTGTAGACGCCTGTCTGCACCTCATCAACAATGAGCAGCACATCCCGCTCTTTAAGGTGGGCTGCGAGTTTCTGTATCTCCTCTTTGTCAAAAGGCTGTACGCCGCCTTCGCCCTGCACCAGTTCGATCAGCACGGCAACGGTTTCGTCGTCGATCGCTTTGTAAACATCTGCAATAGATTTTTCATAGGAGAATCCAGCAGGATACGGAGAAAAGTTCGGCGTATGGAAACTCTCCTGTCCTGTCGCTTTTACAGTCGTGATGGTACGCCCGTGAAAGGAGTGTTCCAGAGTGATCACTTTGTAGCGTTTGTTCTCAAAACGTGTTTCACCGTATTTGCGGGCGATCTTGATGGCCCCCTCGTTCGCTTCCGCTCCGGAGTTCGCAAAGAATACACCCATGTCGTACCCGGAAAGCTCCACCATTTTCTGTGCCAGTTTCGCCTGAGGTTCTATCACCTGAAGATTGGAGATATGGATGATCTTCTTCGCCTGCTCACAAATGGCATGTACCAGTTTCTCATTCCCGTGCCCCACCGAGTTCACAGCGATCCCCGCAGCAAAATCGATGTAGTCCTTCCCGTTCTCATCATACAGCGTAGAGCCTTTGCCCTCTACGAAGTTCGTATAGTCGCGCGCGTAAGTCTGCAATACATACGTTTTATCCAATTGTTCTAAAGTCATATTTTTTTCCGTTGTGAATTATTATTGGTGATATTATAGCAGAGTGTGTTTAGGATATAAAAACATACAGTCTTATGCAGCAAACCCACCAAGTAAGCTCCTCAAACACAGGGCTTAATACGAAACAATAAGAAGCATATTGGGTTGGTTGCCAATAGTATCAATCATTTTATTGAGTTTTTTGACAAGGAATTTTAAATGCCAATACAGATATTTTGGGTTTATTTTAAACCCGGTACTTCATATGCCTAATAACAAAAGCACCCTCTTCTCAATCTCTTCCATCTCGCTTGGCATCAGTTGTGTCAAAACCCCTTCTTCTGTCATCAGCCGTTTTGCACTGATCATCTTCATAGCATTACAGAGAATAACACTCTTTTTTTCAAGCCTGTCACGTTTCGGCAGGTACAAGGTAAAGTCGTTCTCTCTGATCTTCGAGCTGAGAGGGATGACGATCACATCGTTGTAGAGCCCGTCGCTGACCATGCGGTTGAGCATATCATTCTGAAATACAAGTACCGGCCTGATCTTTCCGATGTCGGTATGTTTGACGTCACCAAGATTCGCCAGATAGATCTCTCCTTTTTTAATAGGATTCATCCAGTCCGTCCAGCAGTGTTTCATCTTTTTCATCAGTTTGAGCCAATGACCTGTTCCGTTCTATGAATTTTTTATACTCGATTTCCTTTATGATCTCTTCAAAGTTCTCAAGATAGGCACTCGGAATGAAAATACCCTTCACTTTTTTCGTTTTTTTGTTGAGTATCTGGGTAATATCATCCAATTTGTCTATGATCGAAGGATTTTTGCTGATATCAGATATTCCAATTTGTAGCATTTTATTATCCTTTTTTAATATAGGATAATTATATCTTAAATAGTAACGAATGGCAAATAAACCTTTTCAATGGTCACTTTAACCTCCTGATAACAGGCATTCTCTCCTTCATCACTCAAAATAGCAGGGGTCAGATAATTCACACCGAACGTATTGTTGGCGATGAGAACACAGTCCGTACGCAGATCGTCATTGTGCTTTACGGTAAATACATGACTGCCATGTTCGGAGACAATGCGTACTTTTTCTCCTTCCTCATAGCCCAGTTCAGGGTGCAGGCTAACATGTTCGTCACGCAGGAACTGTGTATTGAGCGATTTCATTGCTTTGGGGGTCAGTAGCCAGAACCGTTCATCTTCTTCATGATTCTTTTTGGAAGTACGGATTTTGGTAAAACGTTTGGTATTGACAAAATCATCTTCATACTCTTCGATGAATGCAAACGTATCCTCTTCCTCTTCGCCAAATCCCTCTGCATAAGGCCGCTCATGATGGGCAGGAGAAACATACTGTCCACCCTCTTTTTGGCACTGATCCAGCCAATGCGCGATATAGGAAGCTTCCCCGTCCAGCCCCACATATCCGAATGCCTCAAAGAGGTATGCCGTAAAATCATATTCGCTGATGCCAAAAGCAGCTTCTTTGATTTTACGCATAGGCTGCACATACTGGTGCCCGTAGCTGAGACGTACATCGTCCTTTTCAAAGAAATTTTTCGCAGGGATGACGATGCGTGCCCGCTTGGAAGTTTCATTTTCATAAAGGCCGAAATAGATCAGGTTATCGACCGCTTCAAGCTCTTTTCGGACCCGGTTGGTATCGGGCATCGATTCAGCGGGATTGCCGCCCTGCACCAGAACGGTATCGAATCGGGAGAAAGCCGCTGTTGCCTTGGGTACCCTTTTGCACTTTACCGCAAAAGGATTTTTAAAACCGAGTTTGGAGTTTGAAAGGTAGCTGACCCCGCACCCTTCTTTTCCAAAAAGTCCCAGTGTCGCCGCCAGTGAATCGATGGCATGCAGCGTATAGGAACCTGTAGCATACTTCTGCACACCATTCCCGACGAGAAAGACCACTCTTCTGTCACGCAGATATTCCAGTACACGCCCCATATCTCCGAGATCGACCCCTATATAGGCCAGGATCGCTTTGATACGGTGTTCGCGTGTATAGTCGTAGAAATCTTCATATTCCGGCGCGAATTCATCCATCCATTCAAGATCTTCACTGTCTTCCATAAAGACAAAACGTGCCAGCATAATCGCGATATAATAGTCTGTCCTTGGACGGATCTGAAGATGCAGGTTCGCTTTTTTGGCTATCTGCGTTTTCACCGGATCGATCACAACGATATCTTTTCCTTCGAGAAAGGGCATGATATGCGCATTGGTCACAGTCACATTACGCCCCCAGACAACCACCGTCTCTGCTTTGGCGATCTGCTCGATCGGCAGGTTCCTGTTGACCCCTCTTCCATTCATGATCCCTGCATCCCCTGACGCATCACACAGGCTTCCGCCGGTCAGTGTACCGCCGATCTTCTCCATGAACAGGTCTGTCACTTCCTGCATCACGCCCATATTGCCCGAACCCCTCCAGAGCAGGCTGTTCTTTTCTTTGAAGGCTTCGGCGACCGCAGCCATCGCTTCCTCCATGCTCACCTCTCTGCCGTCCACCCGCGGTCTCTCTATGCGGGGAGTTTCGAACATATATTTGTTCAGCAATGCGCAGAGTGCCCCGTTTCCCGCAGGGTGTTCCGCATCTCCTTTTAGTGTGAAACGATCCTCCTCTACCAGGATCTTGCAGGCATCATAACAGTCCAGTGCACAGGCCGTCTCTTTCATTTCAGTTCTACCTTCAAAAGTTTTGAAAATCTCTCTTTGGGCGCAGGCAGATAGATCTCGGCTCTATAGGAAGAGATGAACTTCTCATCTGCCACATCCCACACTTTGTCAACGCTGTATTCCGTTTTCTTACCGTCGATATAGACTGTTCTGTCTTTCACATCTTTCAACTCATCCGGCTCCAGGAAAAGGACCAGTTTCGCCCTGCTGACATCCTGTACCTCCCCCAGGGGTGTCCCCGGATTGACGAAGTCACCCTCGCGCACCATCAGTTTGTAAAGATATTTCTTTTGGGGCACAATGGATTTTTTACGGATCGTATCCTGAAGCTGTGCAATGCGGTATTTCATATCGATGATCTGTTTTTGCAGGGAAATGACTTTCTCTTTTGTTGTCAGGTACTGGGTCTTCACGGAGACAAAACTGCTGTAGGCATTGTCTTTTTGGGTTCTGGAAGCCGTCTGCAGTTTGCTGATACGCCTGAAATAACCCTCCTGCCGCTGCATCGACTCTTTGAGGCTTTGGACGATCTCTTTGTTGAGATCGAACATTTGCTCGAGCAGCAGCAGACTGCTTTGGCTGTCCTGAAGATTCACCTTGTCCAGGCGGTCATCAATATGGATGATGCGTTCACCCTCCACCATGGTTCCTTCTGCTTCCAGATCCGCTTCCAGTACAAGCCCGCTTACAGCGGATTTCAGGACAACGGTTTCATACGGCTCGACCTTGGCATAATGTATTTTGGCGAACATCAGCAAAGGCATCAGAAAAAAGATCGCAATGCGCATACCTATCCTTTTTTTGACAGATTATATCAAAATTTAATCAGAGCCTGCCGTTGAGATCTACTTTGAGTATCCAGACATCACTGTCGCGTCTTCGGGGCGTTTTTTGCTCTCCCACGATCATGTACCCATCTTCGAGTGCTATGATATCATACCCTGCATCGTCACTCTCTCCTCCATAGGTACGTTCCCACAACACTTTCCCTTTCCCGTCGATCTTCAATAGATAGAGATCGAATCCTTTGCGTCGGGAAAAGCTCTCCGAACGGCCTACGATCACAAAACCGCCATCCGCACTGCGTGTCACACCGAAGGCTTCATCCTCTCGTGTACCCCCGTAGATATTGGACCAGATCTTTTTTCCGTTCCTGTCGGTCCTTACCGCATAGACACTTTTATAGTTGCGTCCAAAACTGTCCGTACTGCCTACGAGCAGATAGCCATTATCTGTCCTAGTTACGGCATAGGCGATGTCATCGTCATCGCCTCCAAAACCGGTATACCATTCACGCTTTCCCGATTCGCTGATCTTTGCCATATACATGTCCGGGTCGTTGTCACCCAGACTTTCCGTATCGCCCACTATCAGATACCCGCCGTCTGTCTTGATGATCTCCCGTGCACGGTCTTCTTCTTTCCCTCCATAATATCCGCCCCATAGTCTGTCTCCGTTCGCATCGGTCTTAAAAACATAGGGGTTGAGTTTCTCCCCGAAGAACTGCAAGTGGCGCTCATAGCCGGCAAAGACAAGTTCTTTGCCCCTCGCAGCCAAAGAGGTACCATAATATTCATCATCCTCATCACGGTAAAATGCACTTTGCCACAGCATTTTTCCGGCATCATCCACACGTACCATATAGAAGCTCATCCGTTCATTGCCGTATGTCTCCGTAGAACCGACAAAAACATAGCCGTCCTCAAAACGTACTACATCATTCGCCTCTTCATCATCCTCTCCCCCGTAAACCTTTGACCAGATCTTTTTCCCTTTGCTGTCTATTTTGATGAGATAGGCATCGAAATCCCGATGTTTTGTAAAACTTTTTGTTTTCCCTGCAACAAGAAAACCATTTTCTGTTTTCACGACCGCTTTGGCCACATCATCTTCATCCCCGCCAAACAGTTTGCTGAATGTCGCACTGTTCTGGGCAGCATAAAGTGTCATACCTGTACATAATATTCCTGTCAAAATTCTTTTCATTATTCTCTCCCATAAATAGTTATAATTAATCATAATGGAATCCAGCTTAAAAACAGAGAAAATCCATGCTAATAGAGACAAAATAAAAAAAAGGATAAAATAACACTCTTATCCTCTAAAGGCGGAACCCTACTGTGAATAACGAAAACAAAATGACCATTATCGTCCCTGTTTACAATGAAGTGGAAAGCCTGGACCGGCTGGCTGATGTACTTAAAAACTATCTTGATCAGGCATCTGTCAAGAGTCAGGTGCTTTTTGTAGATGACGGATCGAGCGACGGCAGCATGGAAAAGATAGCGTCGATCTGCAGCAACCCGGACTTTTCCTATATCAGGTTCAAAGAAAACCGCGGGCTCAGTACCGCCATCAAAGCGGGCATCGACCATTGCAAAACGCCGCTGCTTGGCTATATCGACGCGGACCTGCAGACCACCCCTTTCGATTTTGACACACTGCTTGAAGAGATCGGCGATTACGATGCCGTCATCGGCTACCGTGCAAAACGAAAAGATACGCTCAGCAAAAAAATACAGTCCACCTTCGCGAACAAGATCCGTCGTTCACTCATCGATGACGGCATTATAGACACAGGCTGCCCGCTTAAAGTGATCAGGACCGATATGGCACAGCGTCTGCCTTTCTTTGACGGTATGCACCGCTTCATTCCCGCACTCATACTGCTTGAATCAGGGAAGGTAAAACAGATCGAAGTACAACACTTCGAGCGTGAAGCCGGCCAGTCCAAATTTAACATCTTCAACCGTTCCGTACGGCCGCTTCAGGACCTGTTTGCGTACCGGTGGATGAGAAGCAGATATATCCGCTACGAGATCGCGGACCATACCCTTGAAGAGGGCCGATGAACCACTACAGTACAGGGGTCTACCTCGTAGGCTTTGCGGCACAGATACTTTTTTCCGCCCGCCTGCTTGTACAGTGGATCAAATCCGAAAAGGTCAAACGGGTTTTGACACCCCAGCTTTTCTGGGAACTGAGCCTTGCGGCATCGCTGCTCATGTTCCTCTACGGATGGCTCAGGGATGACTTTGCCATTATGCTAGGACAGACCATCACTTACTTCATCTATATCAGGAATCTTCAGCTTCAGCACCGCTGGAAGAGACTGCCCTCGGCATTCAGGATTTTTCTGATCCTCTTCCCTTTCATCGCCATCTACCACGGCTTTAACAACGGCGAGATAGACACGCTCAGGCTTTTTGCCAATAAAGATATACCGCTCTGGCTGCTGCTGTGGGGGAGCCTTGCACAGATCATCTTCACCTTCCGCTTTGTCTACCAGTGGATCTACTCGGAGAAGATCAAAGACTCGCATCTGCCTTTCGGTTTCTGGCTTCTCAGTCTTATCGGTTCCGCGATGATCCTCATCTATGCCGTGATCCGGCTCGACCCCGTACTTTTCATAGGCCAGATGTTCGGGTTCATCGTCTATATCCGAAATATCATGCTGGGGCGCAGACAGCACAAGGACACACCATGACACGACACAGACATCTATTCTTTCTCCTCCTCGCTGCTTCTATCATTTTGCTCATCACCGCCGGCAGTTACGGAGTGATTGAAACAAGCGATGCGCGCTATGCGGAGATAGGCAGGGAAATGTTCATCTCGGGCGACTGGCTGCACCCCAACCTCCTCGACATCCATCACTACCACAAACCGCCGATCACCTACCAGATCACGGCGCTGGGATACGGACTTTTCGGTATCAATGCTTTTGGTGCGCGCTTTTTTCTTCAGGTTGCCATTGTGCTGCAAATGCTGCTCGTCTATCTTTTGACCCTTCAGTTCACCCCAAAGAGAGAAACCGCGCTCTGGGCCTCTGCGATCTATTTTTCTTTTCCTCTGGTACTTGTCGCATCACGCAATCTGACGACGGATACCTTTCTGACCCTCTTTACGCTGTTGGGCATCTATGCCTGGGTTCTCTATCGCAAATACGGCCGTGTGCACTGGCTCTACCTTTTTACCCTCTCTCTGGGACTGGGGTTCCTGACCAAAGGGCCGGTGGTATTCCTTGCACCGGTCATCTTTGCCCTCTTCTACAACCGCTATGAAAAAAGCAAAAGAGCCTGGAGCATCCACCATATCATCGCCTGGGGACTTTTTCTGCTTGTTGCCGCTTCCTGGTTCGTTTACCTTGCTGTGGACAATCCTGCCTTCTGGGACTACTTCATCGGACGGCAGACCGTAGACCGCTTTTCTCACAATGTCTTCAACCGCAGCGAACCATTCTGGTACTTCATTGTCCTCGCACCGCTTTTGGGGATGCCCTGGCTGATTCTACTGCCGTGGTTCGCCAAAAGGCTTTCTCTGAAACTGCGTCCCGACACGATTGAATCGATCCTTCTTTTCACAACATTGGTACCTCTGGTCTTCTTCTCCATCTCGACATCCAAGCGCATTCTCTACATCCTACCGCTCTACCCGCTCTTTGCCGTACTCACTGCACTGATGCTCGAAAAGCTCAAGACATCCTATGCCCAGACCGTACTGCGCACTACCGGCGGGTATGCACTGTTCATTTTTCTCGCGCTCGGCATTGCACCCCTGATACCGGGGAAGATCCATTTTCCCCCTGCTTTCACCGCCGTATCCATACTGCTCATACTTCTGCTGGTTTGGTTCTGGCGCACTCCCTCCATGCAGATAAAGAACAAAAGTGTCCTGATCTCCTTTGTGACCGCAGCCTATTTTCTTCTTGCAGGCACAGCTCTCTTCAGCTACAGTGTCCAGTCATTCAAGATCGCAACGCCCGTCGCTCAATGGATCAAAGCCGAGCATCTTGAGAACAGAGAGATCCTCGCCTACGACAAACGGCTGCCCTCCCTGGCCTTTGAAATGAACCGATCCATCGTTTCGCTCTATAACGGTGACCGTTCGCTCAACAGGGAAGTGCAGTTCGAAACAGATACGCAGTGGAAAAAATATCTCTATAATCTTACGAAACCCCAGGAGCAAAAGCGGCTTCAAAAGCTGCTCATGGCCAAACCCACACTGCTTGTAACTTACAAAAAACACATACCCGAAACACTGCATTGGCTCAGGTCCCATTATGCGCATGAAAAAAAACTCGGGAAGTGGACTGTCTATTATTGACAATGTGTTCGGAAGCGAAAGGCTCTGCTTCCGCTGTCAGGATAAATGTTAAGGGCGCCTCTACCGTCCGGCAGTTTCAAGCACCTCTTCAAGAATATCCCCATTTGCGCCTGATGGAGATTTTGCATTGACAACAGCGGAGAGTGTCGGGGCAATATCGTTGGGCTTTACGGCTCTATAGATTTGTTTCCCTTTGATACCGTCCCCTGCAAATATGATCGGTACAAACGTATCGTACGTCCATGGGCCGCCGTGGTTGGATGCCATGATGGCACCGCCGTCCATATCGTTGGCGAAACACTGCGGCTCGAAGAGGATGAGAATATCCCCCGAACGTTTGGCATTGAAGTTGTTCAGGGCTGCACGGTACAAATAGGTATTGGGAAGTGTATTGTTGCGCATCTCGCTGCTCGTCACTGTCAGGGCAATACCGTCAATGTCCATGATCTCTTTGGCGACCGCTTTTTGTACTTCTGCCAAGTCGAGCCCTTTTTCTTTAATAACGGTATGGTTCAGGTAGAGATAGGGAGGGAAAAAGGCTTCGATCAGCGCCTGCCCTACGCCAAATTTCTTTTCCAGTCTCTTCAATGAAGGCTTTTTGTTCCAACTTAATGGTGCGATCCATTTCGCTTCTATACCGAGTTTTTTCAGGTAGGCCGGAGCTTCGGGTGCGCCATGGTCGGCGGAGAGGACGATGAGCGTATTCTCCAGTCCCACTTTTTCATCGACGAACTTGAAGAGAGAGGCCAGTGTTTTGTCCAGACGCAGCATATTGTCTTCGGACTCCAGACTCGAAGGGCCGAAGAGATGCCCCACATAGTCCGTCGAGGAGAAGGAGACGGCAAGATAGTCCGCGACATCATGCTGTCCCATCTTCTCATTCTCTATGATCGCTTTGGCAAAATCCAGTGTCAGTTCGTCACCGGCGGGAGAGAAGGTAAGATGGTGGTTGAAGTACTTACTGGATTTGTCGCCATACTTGTGCGGAAAGATCCGACCGAAACCGGCATAGTCCTCTTCCCAGGGGTTGTCATCTGAGTTGCCGAACATATATTTGCTTTTGTCGTATATCAGCGTCCATGACTTTCCGCTGTACCGTTCTGCCAGCTTTTGGTCGTTGAACTTTTTGACCCAGTCAGGGTACTTGTCGTAATAATAGGAAGAGGTGATGAACTCCCCGCTTGTCTTCGAGAACCAGAAGGCTTTTCCATTGTGCCCAGCAAGCGTGACCGCACCCCTGTCTTTGACTGAGACGCCAAATACTTTTGATTTCCCGTTGTTAAAGAGCGAGAGTTCATCAGAAAAAGTACTCACCAGGATGTTCGCAGGAGAACGTCCGTCCGTCCCGGCCAAAGCCTGTGATGCATCAACTTCCGTAGAGTCATCGATGTCCGCATTTTTGGAGAGTATGTGATAACGCTTGTCCTCGATGTTATAGACCAACCTCTTTTTGTCCCTGTCGTACCAGACGTTGGAAACCATGCCGTGGATGGCCGGAATGGTACCCGTAGCCAGTGTGGTATGCCCGACCACGGTTTCCGTGTTCGAGTAGGTATAGTGGGCATTTTTATACCAGAGTCCGTTCTTCTTGAGCCAGCGGAAACCGCCCTCTCCCATATTCTTCATGAACTTGTCAGGCAGATCTCCGCGTAGCTGATCGACCGTGATCTGTAAAATGAGTTTTGGTTTTGGGCTTGTTTTTTGTGGCGTTTGTTCTGCAGCAAAGAGTGACAAACTGCCTAAAAGCAATGTCCCCGCAATAAGTGTTTTTAGTAGCATTAAAAGTTTTCCTTTATAAATTAGTTTTCATATCATAACAGATAAGTAATATCCTTACTCATCAATATCTCTGTCACGCAATCTGTTTCGCAGTCTGCTTCCCCAGCTTGGGAAATACTGTATCTTGAAATAGATCGTATTGATATCGGAGTTCGATATCTCTCTTGGCTGACTCTTGTACTTCCATGCCAGCTCGAAGCGGATCTTCCGGTTCTCTTCCAAACTGCGTTCCAGACCCAGTTTCACCTGTGTATCATAATCATAGGTGGGTGTCACTGCTGCATCATCGTTGAAACTCTTGAATCCTTCCAGATCCAGGGTGATTTTATGCCAGGAATGGGAAACGGAGAGAGGATTGAGCCTGTAGGAGTTACGCAAGCGCAGGCGGATCCTTGTTGTTTTGGAGCTGTTATCGGTACCGACTGCAGTACGAAACCGCTCTTCTGCTCTAAAGTAGCTGCTGATCGCCCATTTGTCGGTAAAATTGGTAAAATGGCTGAGCCCGATAAAAGGTCTCCACTCTTTGATGTTGTTTATCGTTTTGTTGTTCGTGTAGTAAAACCCGAGACCGCCATGCAGGGCAAAGTTGTAACCAAGCGCATAGGTCGTGGAGGGCTTCATATAGAAGGTTATCCAGTCGGACTCCCGGAATATCTTATCGACACCGATATTCCCCTGAAAGGTAATGTCGTTGACACTGTACCATTTGGGGTAGAATTCCAAAGAGAGCTGCTTTACCGTACTG
>JALSTF010000111.1 GCA_026983895.1 Sulfurovum sp. | reverse complement strand
AGCAACATGGATATGCTCCTCAAAAGTATGCTGAAACAGCACGAGATCAATACGGTCAAACAGGTGAACAGCAACCGTTTCATGGCTTTTGCCACCATCATACCCTTGACACAGGAGATGGGAAAAGAGACGTACGTGGGCATCAGTACCGGCATGGACGAAATGCTCTCCCCCTACAGAGAAAGGATCTACTACTCCCTTGCCATTGCCCTGGTACTCCTGCTGATGTTCATTCCGCTGACACTTTATCTGACCGACCATATCGTCAATCCGATCAAAGCCCTGATGTCGGAGAACGAGAAGATCAAGAACAGGGAATTCGACCGGGTAGAAGCCGTAGAGACCAATATCATTGAACTGATCGAACTTTCCGATTCCCAACTTGCTTTGTCGAACAGTATCCAGGAGTATCAGCTCAAACAGGAAGCCCTGCTCGATGCCTTCATCATGCTGATCGCCGATGCCATCGATACCAAATCCGCCTATACGGGCGCACACTGCAAAAAAGTACCCATCATCGCAACAATGCTGGCAGAGGAAGCGGACAGCAGCAGTGACGAAGCTTTCAGGGATTTTCATTTTGAGAACAGCGAACAGTGGGAAGCGTTCGAACGGGCGGCATGGCTGCACGACTGCGGAAAGATCACCACACCCGAATATGTCGTGGACAAAGCCACGAAACTGGAAACCATCTACAACCGCATCCATGAGATACGTACCCGTTTTGAGATCATATGGCGTGATATTGATATTAGTTACTATGAAGGTATTTTGGCTGGACTTCCGGAAGCGGATCTTGCGGCTCGGAGGGCGCAGGAGCAGGAGCAGCTTCTCGATGATTTCGCGTTTGTCGCGGCATGCAATCTTGGCGGGGAGTTCATGGCAGCAGAGAAGCAGGTGCGCATACAGCGCATTGCCAAAAGAACCTGGCAGCGCCATTTTGACAACAGGCTCGGCCTAGGCGAAGAGGAACGGATGCGCTATGGTACGGGAGACACTTCTCTTCCCGCTACGGAATATTTGCTGTATGACGGGAAAGAACATCTGATAGAACGGGTTGGCTTTGATGTGCAGGAGTACCGGAACAAAGGCTTCAAGCTTGAAGTGCCGCACTACCTGTACAACCGCGGAGAGATCTACAACCTCTGCGTTCAGAAAGGCACACTTACAGAGGAAGAGCGTTTCAAGATCAATGAGCATATCATCATGACCATCAAAATGCTCGAAGCACTCCCCTTCCCCGAGAATATGAAAGAAATACCCAAAATAGCCGGAGAGCATCACGAAACGATGGATGGCACAGGATATCCCAGATGTTTGACGAAAGCAGAGCTTTCCATCCCTTCACGCATTATGGCCATTGCCGATATCTTTGAAGCACTGACCGCTTCTGACAGGCCCTACAAAAAAGCCAAGACACTTTCCCAGACGCTGGCAATTATGAAAAAGATGGCTGAAGAGCAGAAGATAGATACAGACCTCTTCAAGCTTTTCGTGCGTTCAGGCATTTATATGGAATATGCGAAAACATACCTCAAAGAAACGCAGAGAGACGAAGTGGATGCAGAAGCCGTTTTAGGAGGCCTCTAAAGGGCACCTCTACAGTATACTCCGGATCACCATAGCGTAATGCAGTACAAAAAGGTTCAAAATAAAAATGAGCATGGAAGAACCGCGTGAGATCATATGCTGCAGGGGTGTACGTTCTTTGTTGTTGGTCCTGAGTGCGATCGTGAAGTGGATCACCGTCACGACAAGGATCACCAGCACATACCAGAGCTTGGTGCGCAGCGCATCGATAACAGGCGAATGGTAGCCTGAAAAAACGAGTTTTATCATGCCAAAGTCGTTTGCCATATAGACCCCTGTACCCAAAAGGCACATCAGGGCCACCACTTCAAAGTAGCCAAAGATCGGTCCGACATGAGGATAGACCGCTTTTTGTGCATCTTTGTCTCTCATGCTCACACCCAGTACGAACATGAAAATGGAACCGCCTATCCAGGAAATAGCTGCAAGAAGGTGTATATGTATCGCCCAACCCATCAGCTGTCCAGCTTCAATACAGCCATGAACGCTTCCTGAGGTACCTGCACTTTACCGATCGATTTCATTCGTTTCTTTCCTGCTTTCTGCTTTTCAAGCAATTTACGCTTACGGGTAATATCCCCGCCGTAACATTTCGCTGTTACATTCTTGCCCATCGACTTGACATTGGATCTGGCGATGATATTGTTCCCGATACTCGCCTGGATCGCCACTTCGAAAAGCTGTCTGGGGATCAGTTCTTTCAGCTGCGCAACAAATGCCAGCCCTCTTGTACGTGCTTTGTCTTCAGGGACAATGATAGAAAGCGAATCCACAATATCACCCGCTACACGGATGTCCAGTTTAACCAGGTTGCCCGGCCTGAAACCTATGGGTTCGTAGTCAAAACTTGCATAGCCCTTGGTGATAGACTTGAGCTTGTCATAGAAATCCATCACGATCTCATTCATAGGGATGTCATACTCCATCAGCACACGCGTTTCGTTCAGATAATCCATCTTGATCTGGATACCGCGGCGGTCGTTGAGCAGTTTGATAAGATTGCCTACATACTCCTGCGGTGTCAGGATGGTCGCCTTGACATACGGCTCGTAGATCGTTTCGATCTTCTGCGGTTCCGGGAGTTCGGAGGGATTTTGTATCTCTATCTCTTCGCCATCGGTCTTTTTGACACGATAGACCACCGTCGGTGCCGTGGCGATCAGTTCAAGATTGAACTCCCGCTCCAGACGCTCTTTGATCACTTCCATATGCAGCATACCGAGGAAACCTGTTCTGAAACCGGAACCCAGAGCCATAGAACTTTCCGGTTCAAAACTCAGTGACGAGTCATTGAGTTTGAGTTTGTTGAGTGCATCGCGCAGCTCTTCGAATTTGTCTGTTTCTATAGGATAGATCCCTGCAAAAACGAATGGCTTGGCCGGTTCAAAACCGCCGATGGCCTCTTCTGTCGGTGTTTTGGCATCGGTGATGGTATCACCGACCATCAATGCCTCCACTGTTTTAAGCCCCGTGACGACAATGCCGACCTCGCCGGTCCTGATCTCATTGGTCTTGATGGGTTTGATGGGATTGGGGTACATCAGGTCAAGGACCTGATGCTCCTCTTTCGTTCCCATTATCTTGATCTTCTGGCCTTTTGTAAT
>JALSTF010000110.1 GCA_026983895.1 Sulfurovum sp. | reverse complement strand
CGCTTCAAAACTTATTGCTTCCCAGATCAATTCGACGGACGGGAAGCTTTCCCTGCTTATTTTGGCACCGATCTCCATGCTGCAATACATCGGCTATCTGTTCCAGGCTCTGGTGTCGCGCTGGAAGCCTGAGCATCTTCCAAGATCGCTGGGGTACATGCGCAGTGATCAGTTGAAAATAGAATCGGCCAGGCCGCTTGAAGTATTGGTAGATTCTTCAGTGCGTTTTGAGACACCCGTGGTGCTGAGAAGCAGCAAAGAGAGCCTTCAGCTCAGTGTGGGAGAAGGCTTCTGGGAGAAACAGAGCGAAGATGTCAAAGGCAAGAACAGTGTCAAGATTGACCACCTGCCCAGTGATGAAGAGAGTGCGAACTATCTGGCAAAATCCATTCCGTTCTTTTCCCATGCCAGCCAGGAGCAGTATGCTTCGCTTTTCTCCAATCTTCGTGAGGAGAGCCGCCTGACCAGCACTTTTATGATACTCTTGATCCTCGCGACGATGATCGCGACCTTTGGCCTTTTTATCAATTCCAGCTCCGTGATCATCGGTGCGATGCTTCTGGCACCGCTGATGCAGCCGATCGTCAGTCTGAGTATGGGCGTGCTCAGACAGGACAGTGCACTTGAAGCCAATTCGGCAAGGACCATTGCGCTGGGTGTCTTGTCCGTACTCCTGGCGGCTGCGGCGATCGCATGGTTCATCCCCATAGAAAAACTGACCTCTGAAATGTCCGGACGGATGTTCCCCACCACCTTGGATCTTTTCATCGCTATCGTTTCGGGTATCGCTGCGGCCTATGCCAAAAGCAACGAAAAGATACTTGGTTCGCTTGCGGGTGTGGCCATTGCCGTTGCCCTGGTGCCGCCTATTGCTGTGGCAGGTGTCGGTCTGGGATGGGGAGAATGGCATATGTTCTCCTCGGCGTTTCTGCTCTTTTTGACCAACCTGGTGGGCATTGTTTTGGCTGCGGCACTGACATTTATGGTTTTGGGCTATTCGCCTATCAAGGTAGCAAGGAAAGGGATCATTACCTGGTTCATGATCGCTGTTATTGTGGCACTGCCGCTTTACAGTTCTTTCGAAAAGATGAAAGAGAATATTTCCATTCAGAAAATGCTTGCCAATGTCCACTTTACGCTGGAGAGGCAGGAAGTCGTCTTGACGCATATCCGGCTGATAGACCATTCTCCGGTACCGGAGGTACGCTGTGAAGTGATCGCCAGCGGTCTATTGACCTCCAAAGAGAAGAAACTGCTTAAAGAAGTGATAGAGAAGACGATCGGTAAAAAAGTGGATGTGATCGTGACGTTTAGATACCGGTTGTAGAGTTAACGTTAGCCTGCCTGGCGTTTGATGATACCAAATCTACAGGTTTTTAAAGGATATCATGCAGTGTATTCGCCTCTCCCATCCATCGGTTCAGGCTTGTCCACTCCTCGTTCTCGACCATATGGCGGCAGGCTTTAAGTTCGGTCTCGAAAGCTTCGATGGCTTCGATGAGGTTTGTTTTGTTCTGCCTGAATATATCTTCCCACATCTTCGGGGAGGATTTGGCGATCCGGCTCATATCCCTGAAGCCTCCGCCGGCAAGGGCAACAATACTTTCGGGGTCTTCCTGTTTCATGACGGCATTGGCCAGTGCATAACTCAGGGCATGGGGCATGTGTGAAATGAAAGCAGCATGGCGGTCGTGTTCTTTGGCCCCCATATAGACCAGTTTCATACCGATATCGGTAAAGAGCTTTTTGGCTACAGCCTGCTGGTGCTCTCCGCTTTTTCCCATATCGCACAGGACAACGACCTTGCCCTCGTAAAGATCGTCGATGGCGGCGGTCGGACCGAATTTTTCCGTACCTGTCATAGGATGGGCGGTCACGAAGTGTTTTCTCAGTTTTTCGGGGATGCTTTCGGAGATCTTTGCCTTGGTGCTTCCCAGGTCGATAACGGTGCATGTGTCATCGAGGTTTTTGAGTTGATTGGCAACGGCAATAATGCCGTCTACCGGTATGGTAAGGATAATGATATCACATTCTTTGATCTCCTCAAGCGATCCTGCGATCTCATCGACAAGTCCCAAAGAGAGTGCTTTCCGGCAGTGTTCCTCATTGTGGTCCAGGCCTGTAAAACGATAGGTCTCGGACTGTTTTTTCAATGCAAGCGAGAGAGAACCTCCCATCAGCCCAAGTCCGATGATACCGATATGTGTTGCCATGTAAACCCTTTACTGCTTTTGTGGGATTATAGCATATTAACTCCCCTCTTATCGAAAAAAAGATAAAATAAATGCAAATAAAACAAGGTTGGTTTATGAAGATAAGGAACATAGCGCTTTCTTGGATGCTGATGGGATCTCTGCTTCTTGCACAGAAGATCACGAATATCAAATTTGAGGGCTTGGCGAACCTTTCAAAAAGTGTCGCTTACGAGGTTGCGGGTATTCGTCCGGGAGACAACGTGACAAGCGAACAGATCGATGAATCCGTCAAGAACTTTTATGATCAGGGGTATTTCGAGGATGTATGGGTAGAGCAGAAAGGAAGTACGCTGATCTATCATTTCAACGAGAAAAGGGCGATTGCAAAGGTCAAGGTTACAGGTTACGGCGATGACGGGATGAAACTGCTTGAACATGCAGGCATTAAAAAAGGCGACCTCTATGATGAAATGCGTGTAGAAAGAGCCAAAAAAGCGATGCAGGCAGCACTGGAAGCCAAAGGAAATTATGATTCTGTGGTCGAAGTGACGACAAAGCCGGTAGGCAAACATGCTGTTGCGCTTACCTTTGATGTCAACAAAGGGGAGAAGATCAAGATCAAGAAGATCAATTTCATCGGCGCAAAAGCCTTGGACAAGAGCGATCTTGAAAGTGATCTGGTGAATCAGGAAGAGGATGCACTTGGGTTCATTCCTGTCCTGTTTCACAATGGTGAAGCGAAAGTGGACCAGCTCGAGTACGATGCCTACAGGGTCAAAGAAACATATATGAAACACGGTTACCTCGATGCGCAGGTCAGCAAACCGCTGATGCGTGTAAACTACACCGATTATACGGCACAAGTAGATTATCAGATCAAAGAGGGGAAGCAGTACAAGATCGGAAAGATCAGTATTTCCCAGAATATTCCCGGACTCAATACGGCAGACCTGATGTCTGACCTTGACCTGCATACGGGTAGGGTTTTCAACATCACGAAAATGCGTAAAGAT
>JALSTF010000109.1 GCA_026983895.1 Sulfurovum sp. | reverse complement strand
ACTGCCCAATGCACTGGATACCTGGAAGAAGCTCGCCCACCCCGATGATGTCAAAAAAGTCTTGAAATCCCTGAAAAAGCATAAACAAAAGCATCTTAAGATCTTCGAGAACAATCACCGCCTTCGCCATAAAGACGGACACTGGATATGGGTACTCGGCAGGGCACGTATCATTTATGATGAAGAAGGGAATGCCGTACGTATGGTCGGTACCCATACCGACATTACGCAAGAGAAAGAGTTGCAGCTGAAGTATTCCCATTACGCGCAAATGATCGAACAGGTCCATGATTCCGTGATCTCCTTTGATCTCAACGGATTTATTACAAGTTGGAACAGGGGGTCGGAGATCCTTTTCGGTTATCGGGCCGATGAGATCATCGGCAGGCATTTTTCTCTGCTTTACAGGGAAGGGGAAAGTGAAACCTACAAAAAAAATGTGGCATTTCTTATGGAAAAAGAGGAGTATCGTACGGAACTTCAGCTTCAGCGAAAAAACCATGAAGTCCTTTATGTGGCACTCTCTTTTTCCCTTTTGAAAGATGAAGAAGGAAAAGCACTGGAGATCGTCAGTTATGCCTATGATATCACCGATCAGAAAAAAGCGGAAAATCTTTTGCTCGAACAAAGAAAAGTACTGCGCTACCAGGCACATCACGATGCTTTGACACATTTGCCCAACCGTACCCTCTTTTTTGACAGGATCGAACAGAGCATACAGAAAACAAAACGCTCTAAAAAAAGTTTTGCACTCTTTTTCGTAGATCTTGACAAATTCAAATATATCAATGATTCCCTGGGCCATGAGATCGGCGACAAGGTTTTGAAGGTCGCGGCACAACGTATCGGAGAATCGATACGCAGCGAAGATACCCTTGCGCGCCTGAGCGGAGATGAGTTCACTGTGATCATGGAAGATCTTTCATACCCCGAAGATGCTTCTGTGTTGGCGGAAAAGATCCTGAAGGTTCTGGAAAAGCCTATGCATATAGACGGAAATACACTCTATATTTCGGGAAGTATAGGGATCAGCCTTTATCCCAGAGATGCGACCGACGGGAAAAGCCTTCTCAAATATGCCGATACTGCGATGTACAAGGCCAAAGAGAATGGACGCAATACGTTTGCATTTTATGCATCTGAAATGACGGCATATGCTTTGGAGCGTATGCAGATGAAAACCAGTCTGAAAGAAGCGATCAAAAAAGAAGAGTTCATTATCCATTATCAACCCCAGTTCAATGCAAAAAGCGGCCGTATCATCGGGCTGGAAGCATTGGTGAGATGGAATCATCCTGAGAGGGGATTGCTGTACCCTGATGCATTCCTGATGCTGGCGGAGGAGACCGGTCTGATCGTGGAGATCGATACATGGGTCATGCATACAGCGATGCAGCAGGTAGCGCTTTGGCATCATGAGGGGCTGCTTTCCGATGTGCTTGCCCTGAACCTTTCGATCAAGCAGATAGAAGGCTACAGTTTTCTGCAAGGCATACGGGAATGTCTGAAAAAATTTGATTTCAAACCCCAATGGCTTGAGCTTGAGATCCCGGAGGGGCAGGTTATGAAAAACCATAAGGACGCGATCAAAAAACTCAATGCACTCAATACTATGGGTATCGGTATATCGATCGATGATTTCGGGACCGGATACTCTTCCCTTTCCCTCTTGAAGCGATTGCCGATCAACCGTTTGAAGATAGACAGGTCCTTTATCAAAGATATTCCCGGTGATGAGGAAGATACCGCTATCGTCAAAGCGATCATCGCACTGGCGAACAGCCTGAAACTTGACATCATTGCGGAAGGGGTGGAAACTGAGGAGCAGAGATTCTTCCTGCTTGAAAACGGCTGCATCAATATTCAGGGCTTTTATTACAGCAGGCCGATCCCTTCAGATCAGATGCGTTACTTTTTGCAGCGGCAGCTGCATTCCCATTGATGCACACTTACAAAAGAGAGTGTGAGCATATTTTTTTTGTTTAATTAGAGTATAATCCTGTATGATTTTTTTAGACAGATTATTTGGAACCAATGAACATATCATTATAAAAAAAGAGATACTCCAGGGGCTCTTCAGGTATGCTACAAGGACACTTTCCGCCTTGTTGATCGTTGAAGCTCTTTTTTTGTTTCTTTTCCTTCCGGAGGTCGGGAATATCCTTTACCTATGGTTTGCGGCCACATCTGTGATCATTCTCTCCCGATTGTACGATGCCTATCGGTTTAGGCACGATCCCCAGAGATATTCTTTGTCTGTCTGGCATAAGAAATTTCTTATCAAAGCATGGCTGACGGCCTTTTTCTTTACGCTTATGATGCTCTATACCATACCACAGCTCAATACCTATGATCAGCTTTTTCTCTTTACGATACTTCTGGGGGTGACGGGAGGTGCCGTCAACTCTCTTTCTTCTGACCATCGTATCGCGCTTGGATATCTTGCTATTTTGCTGGTACCTCTCTCTGTAGATATGATCTTTTTCGTTACGGGGGTCAACAGTATCATTATGGGTCTGCTTCTGCTTCTGTATTTTTATTCACTGGTGAGTGTGATACTTCAGGCTGCTGAGGAAAAAAAGATACTTGAAAGCAAAAAGCAGGAGATCATACGTGTAGAGTCGGAACTCTATGAGAAAAAAGAGATGCTCGAACTTTTTTTCGATCAGGCACCTATCGGTATATTCCTTTATGATACCAAGTATGTCATCACAGATACGAACCGTGCTTTTCTGGAGCTTTTCGGCAGGCAGAGGGAAGAGATGATCGGATTCAGGCTCGAAAATCTGCCCGACCAGTCCCCTATAGTTCCATTACGGAAAGCGTTGACTGAGGGAACCCAGACCTACATCGGGCCTTATCGTTCTGTCAAGGGAGAGCTGTTATGGGTTGAAGCAAAGACTTCCCCTATCTACAACAGTACGCATGAAATCATCGGAGGCATTGTTCTGATCGAGAACAAGACGAAAGAACATAATGCACTTGAAGAGCTGCAATATTCGGCTTTGCATGATTCGCTGACTTCTCTCTCCAACCGCAGAGGTTTCAGAAAATATATGGAAAAAATGATCTCGCAAGAGAAACACAGCAGCTATTATTCTGCGCTTTTCTACCTTGACTTGAACCAGTTCAAACAGGTGAACGATTCTTTGGGGCATGCGATGGGAGACAAAGTACTGGCTGCCATTGCAAAACGTTTGACGCATCAAATAGGGGATGCGGAAAATATCACACGTTTGGGCGGTGATGAATTCATCATCGTTGTCCCCTTTATCGATACTGACCTTAAAAGGACAAAGGAGAGCATAGAAGCACATATACAGTCCATCCAGCAAGCTTTCCATGACCCCTTTATGATTGAAGGCGTGCGTCTGCATATGAAGAGCAGTATCGGTATTGTGATCATTGAACCCGGATTTGACAATATCGAAGAGATCGTACGTTATGCGGATATTTCCATGTATCAGGCAAAGCGGCACGGACAGGATTTTATCTCCTATTACAATATGAAGCTCGATGAAGAGCGAAGAAAGGTCTTTGACCTGCAGCATCAGCTTGTCGCTGCTTTGGGCAATAACGAACTTGAACTCTATTTTCAGCCGATCGTACAGATCAAGGACAATACGATGATCGCTGCGGAAGCGCTCATCAGATGGGAACATCCGCAGAACGGTCTGATGGGTGCCGAATCCTTTATTCCAATCGCTGTGGAGTCAGGCATCATAGTCGACATAGGCTGGTGGGTGATCGAGCAGGTCTGCCGTCAGATCGCAGCATGGAAAGAAAAGGGACTTTGGACACTTTCCTATCTTTCGATCAATATCAATGCCAAACAGCTGCTCAAAAGTGATTTTGCGGAAGTGTTCATCGGCAAACTGGAACAGTACGGTGTAGAGAGCTCCGATATAAAAATAGAGATCACAGAGACTTCCCTGATCGATAATTTCAATATGACCCAGGAAGTGATACTGACATTGCAGCGCTATGGCATCGGCTGTGCTATCGATGATTTTGGAACGGGGTATTCTTCACTTTCCTATTTGAAGAAGCTCTCTTTTTCTCTCTTGAAAATAGACAAAACATTCATGGACGGACTTGAGAAAAATAGAGAAAATAGAAAACTTGTCCATACCATGATCGATATAGGCAAACAGTTCGACTATGCCATAGTCGTGGAGGGGATAGAAAATACCGACCAAAAAGAGATCATCCAAAAGATCGATGATTCGCTCTGTTATCAAGGCTATCTTTTCAGCAAGCCTGTAGCAGAAACAGAGTTTGAAGAGAGTTTTTTGCGTTAGGCTCTTCTGTCCGAAACCATGATGTTCCTGTGCTCAAGTGCACGAATATAGCGTTTTTTCTTCGTCTCTTTCATTCTGGAATTGTCCGCCATGATGAACCCCTCCACCACGCCATGCAGCTCCTCGTTGACACTGAAATCAAAAAACCTTACGGCACCTTCTTCGTAAAGTTCTGCATACTGTTTAAAGAGTGTGGGCACTACCGCTCCCTGTTCTTTGAGATATTTTTTGAGTACCCTGAAACCCTTTTTATAATCAAGGTGATCAAAAAGTGCAGCACATATCTTTCGGTTCTCATCAGAAAACCGATAAGGGGTTTTGGCAGTCATCATATTGGTCTTGCAAGCAAAATGGTGTGAATAGAAATAGACCAGGGCGGCAACGGCTTTGGGTGGTGTTTCGGCATTGATGGTCACTGTACCATAGGTATAAATAATATTCGGACGTGAAGCCAGATAGGCACCGATCCCTTGCCAGAGTGTATCGAGTGCCCGTGTTCCCCAGTATTTTGGTTGTACAAAACTTCTTCCCAGTTCCACGGAATTGTGGCAGTACTCATCAAAATGTTCATTGAAGTTGCAGAGATTGTAGGTATAAAGT
Source organism: Sulfurovum sp. (assembly GCA_026983895.1). Classification (GTDB taxonomy): domain Bacteria; phylum Campylobacterota; class Campylobacteria; order Campylobacterales; family Sulfurovaceae; genus Sulfurovum. The sequence continues at coordinate 9,859 of JALSTF010000109.1, read as the reverse complement.
CCCTCTTTCCCCTTTTCTGAGATAATGCGTTCACATTCCCCTATACGATAGGCACCGACTATATCCATATCCGTATCATCCCAAAGAACAAGATGCTTATAGTAGGTGTCGTAAAGATCATTGTCCCTTGCTGTACCTGTTCCTCCGCCTATGGCACGGAAGGAGATCTCCCGGGTGCGGCCAAGTTCCTTTATGAGATAGGGAGCTTTTGAAAACTCAACCAGGATGATACGTTTTCCGTCATTCGTACGCCCCAGGAATTCCGCCTCTTCAACCTCTTTTTTCAAACGAAGCTTGTCATGGGGAGAAATGATCGTAGTTTCTGTTTTAAGTATCTCTTTTTTGTTCGTTCCCAGCGTATAGAGATGCGCATAGAACATTTTTACATACTCCTGTGTATCTCTTTTTCTGTCTGAGAATGAGGTGACAGGGATGAGTTTCCCAATATGAAAATGCAATGCTTTTCGCCTGTGCGTGGTCGCAAACTCATGAGGAAGCAGAAACCCACTGACCTTTTTGGGAAGCAGTATGGAGGTGAGATAGAAAGGAATACTGTTCCGTGCCTCTACCCTGATGGGAAGGATAGGTGTATTTGTCTTCTGTGCAAACTTGAGAAAACTTGCCTTCCAAAGGGTATCTTTGATACCCTTGAATGTCAAACGGTTTACAATACCCGCCGGGAATATAATGACTGCTTCTTCATTGTTCAGTGCTTCTGTAATGGCGCGAAGACTGGACCGGCTGATACTCCCGTTTATATTGTCTACAGGAATGATGATCTCTCTGGCCTGTTCCATACCCATCAGCATACCGTTAACAATCACTCTTACTTTCTTGTTCTCTCGGGCATGCCCTATGAGCTGTACCAGTGAAAATGCATCCGAAGCCCCGGTAATATGGTTGGCTATAACCATTAATCTTCCCGTAGAGGGAATATTTTTCACTTCATTGGGTTTGACGGTATAGCTGATCCTTAAATGTTCAAGCATACTGTCGGCAAAATCAAGGCCTGTTAGATAATGGTTCTTTTCGTAAATATCCTGGAAAGTCTTTTCATGGAAGATTTTCTGCATACTTTTGATCAGTGTATCAGTGAGGGGTTTGGGTGCTTTTTCGACAACTTTTGGAAAATTATCATGAAAGGCTTTCTTAACATTTATCATAGTACTCTCTCATTATTATTTCGGAGTATTATACTCTTATATACATAATATTTATGCTTAAATTATAAATAAATCAAATATATTTAATTTAATAATACTTAATATTAAGAAAACGAATAAAAAGCAAAGAAGCAGGCAGACTGTGAGCAAAATATAAGGATAAGGCTTTGGAAAAAAGCCTTTCAGAGTGCTAAAAGACGATCTGTCCGTCGTTCTGCATACGCATCATGATCTCTTTGGCTTTCTGGTGGCCCTGAAAAGCGGCTTTTCGGCACCATTCTATGGCTTTCTCTTTGTCCTCTTCGCATCCCAGGCCCATGTCGTAGAGTGCACCCAGGTTGAACTGCGCCGAAGCATTGCCTGCCATAGCGGCTTTTTTGAAGAGGGTATAGGCTTTTTTATAGTCCTGTTCGACACCGCGGCCCTCTTTATACATAGCGGCAAGGTTGTTGAATGCGTCAATGTTCCCGCGTTTGGCCGCTTCTTCATACCAGAAAGCCGCTTCCGAAAAGTTCTGTTCGCAGCCTTCTCCTTCTTCGAGCATCAGTGCGACTTCGAACTGTGCCAGAGGGACTTCCCGTGTGGCGGCTTCAAGATAGTTCTCAAAGGCTTTTTTGCTGTCCTGTTCGACACCGAATCCCCTGAAGTAGAGAAAACCGAGATAATAGAAAGAAGTCGGCTCTTTCTGTTCGGCCAGAGCGGAGTAGAGGGCAAAGGCTTTGTCGTACTCTTTTGCCAGCAGTCTTTCGTACGCTTCTTTGATCTGTGCCTGCATCATGCTCCAAAACCTTTCAATTCCACTTCTACTTTTTCCATTTTGCTCTGTGCTTCTTCCAACGCTTTTCTGTTCTCTTCAATGACCTTTTCTGGGGCATTGGCGACGAACTTTTCGTTGTTGAGCATACCGGAGAGTTTCTGTATCTCTTTTTCGAGTTTTTCTTTCTGTTTGCTCAGCTTGCCGATGATGGCACTCATATCGATGTCATCGGTAGAGATCATCGTCTCAAGAGAATCGGAGACATCCGTCACACAATGAGGGAGTTTGGTATCGACGAATGTGATCTCTTCCACTTTCCCAAGTCTTTCGATAAAAGGTTTGAGCAGGGCAGTGTCCGCAGGTTTGTTGAACTTGATAGCGGCTTTTTCTATCTTCTGGTTCCCTTTCTCGATGAGCGTTTTGCAGCGTCTGACCGAAACGATCGCTTCAATGGCAAGGTTGAACTGTTCGGCAATGTTCTCATCGATCTTAGTCACTTTCGGATACGCCATGACCATGATGGATGTTGCATGGTCAAGCTCCGTGCCCGAAAGTCTCTGGTAGAGGTTCTCCGTGATGAACGGCATGAAAGGATGCAGCAGTTTGAGCGACTCTTTGAAAATGCTGCCCAGCTCTGCCACACTCTCCTTGCTTGCTTTGCTCAGTTCGATACCCCAGTCGCAGAATTCGCCCCAGAGGAAGCGGTAGAGCGTGGTCGCCGCATCGTTGAAACGGTACTGGTCGATGTAGTCGCGTGTCTCCTTGACCGCCAGGTTGAAGCGTGAAAGCATATAGCGTCCCAGCGGTGTCTTGACTGCCTCCTGGTCCAGGTCTGCAAAAGTGTCCTGGTTGAGCTGCAGGTAGTTCGCGGCATTGAAGAGCTTGTTGGTGAAGTTCCTGCTCTGTTCGAGCTTCTCCTCGCTCAGTTTGATGTCCCGCCCCTGTACGGCAAGGACGGCAAGGGTGAAACGCAGTGCATCGGTAGAGTACTTCTCTATCATCACCAGCGGGTCAATGACATTCCCTTTGGACTTGCTCATCTTCTCGCCTTTTTCATCTTTGACGAGGGCATGCAGGTAAATGTCTTTGAAGGGCAGTTTACCGGTAATATTCTCGCCCATCATCAGCATACGCGCCACCCAGAAGAAAAGGATGTCGAAACCGGTGATAAGCAGCTGGTTGGGGTAGAACTCCTTCATGTCCTCATCGAACCACTTTTCTCCCCTGAAGGCATCGCCGTTGCCCCAGCCAAGGGTAGAAAAAGGCCAGAGTCCCGAGGAGAACCAGGTGTCAAGAACATCTGCATCCTGATGGATGTTGCTGCTGCCGCACTTCTCGCATTGGGTCGGTGTTTCGCCGTCGAAGGCGAATTCATGCCCGCAGTCGTCGCAGTACATCACCGGGATCTGGTGTCCCCACCAGAGCTGACGGGAGATGCACCAGTCGCGCAGTTCGCCCATCCAGGCGTTGTAGGAGTTGATCCAGTGCGCAGGGAAGAACTCCGCTTCGCCGGCATTGACCTTCTCTATGGAAGCCTTGGCGAACTCCTTCTTGACGAACCACTGTTTGGAAATGTAGGGCTCGACGATATTCTTGCAGCGATAGCAGTGGCCGACCTGGTGGGCGTGCTCTTCGACCTTCTCGACAAAGCCTTCGGCTTCGAGCTTTGCCATGATGGGTTCTCTGGCTTCAAGACGCTCCATCCCCTGAAACTCGCCGCAGTGTTCGTTGAGTATGCCGTTCTCGTCGAAGATGGTGATGAATTCGAGGTTGTGGCGTTTGCCTACTTCGTAGTCGTTGGGGTCATGTGCAGGGGTGACCTTGACGAAGCCGGTACCGAATTCCATATCGACATGTTCGTCGGCAATGATCTCCACTTCCCGCCCTATCAGCGGCAGGGTGACCTTTTTGCCTATGAGGTGCTTGTAGCGTTCGTCGGCAGGGTTGACCATGACGGCTGTATCGCCAAAATAGGTCTCCGGACGTGTCGTGGCGACCACGACCACCCCAGAACCGTCGGACAGCGGATAGCGGATATGGTAAAGGTGGCCCATGTGGTCCTCGTGTTCGACCTCGATGTCGGAGAGCGCACCGTCATGGGTACACCAGTTGATCATGTAGTTCCCCCGGACGATATGGCCGTTGTCGTACATCTGCTTGAAAGCTTTTTTGACCGCATTGGCCAGGCCTTCGTCCATCGTGAACCGCTCACGGCTCCAGGCGGGGGAGACACCGAGCTTTCGCAGCTGTTTGGTGATGGCATTGCCTGAGCTGTCCTTCTGCTGCCAGGCACGCTCGAGGAACTTCTCGCGCCCGATGGCCTCTTTGGTCGTTCCTTCAGTCAAAAGCTGCTTCTCGACGACATTCTGCGTGGCGATACCCGCATGGTCGGTACCTGGCTGCCAGAGGGTCTTGAAACCGTCCATTCTTTTGTAGCGTACGATGATGTCTTGCAGCGTGAAGGTCAGCCCGTGGCCGATATGCAGATGCCCGGTGACATTGGGCGGCGGCATCATAATACAGAAATTCTTTCCCTCTTCCTGTATTGCTTCGTTGCCTTCAGTCTCGAAATAGCCGCGCTCCTCCCAGAGTTTGTAATAGCTCTCTTCGATCTCTTTGGGGTTGTATACATTCTTTTTTGTTTCGCTCATCTCGGTCCTTCTCAACACTCAGCGCTCAGCGCCAGGCTCTGTAATAGTGCCGCGATTATACCCAAATGGTGCTTTTTGTTTTATGGAGGAGTGTTATTGTGCTGAAAAGGAGGAGCGGGAAAGCTTTGGAAGTACCCCTTTAGGGCACTTCCACTATTGGAGATGCCCTTAAAAAAGCGGTGTCTGGTTCTTCTTGTGCCATTTTTGGATCAGCTTCCAGGCTTCTTCCGCCGTTTCGGCAAACTTGAAAATATGCAGATCCTCTTTGGCTATGACGCCTTCTTCGTACAGGTAATCAAAATCTACAACATGGTTCCAGAAAGACTGGCAAATCAGGACAACGGGGATCGCCGGGCTTTTACCGGTCTGGATAAGGGTAAGAAGGTCGAACAGTTCATCAAGTGTGCCAAAACCGCCGGGAAAGACGACCAGTGCTTTTGCCCGCTGCATAAAATGCAGTTTTCGTATGGCAAAATAGCGGAAATTGAAACTCAGTTCGGGTGTCAAATAGGGATTTGGATTTTGTTCATGCGGGAGTTCGATATTGAGCCCGATCGATTTCGCACCTACTTCATACGCACCCCGGTTGGCCGCTTCCATGATGCCGGGTCCGCCTCCTGTCATGAGTGTGACATGGCAGTCGTCGGGTCCTTTGCCGCTCTGTCCGACCAGCTTCCCGAAATGGCGGGCTTCTTCATAATAGCGGCTTTTTTCGACGATCCGCTCGGCAGAACGCAATTCTGCGAGCAGACTGTCGGAGCTGGGTTTGGCTTTGAATTTCTTTTTGATCTTTTCCAGTTTTTTAAGCGCTTCGTCAAAACCGATGACACGTGCTGAACCAAAAACGACAATGGTGTGTTCGACCCCGTACTTTTTCAGTTTGGTTTCCGCTTTAAGATAATCAAGCTGCAGTCTGATACTGCGTGCATCATCCGAATAGAGGAAGTGCTCATCCTCTTTCGTATATTTAGGTTCGACAATAGGATTGTTCTTTATGGTTTTTTTATGTGTCTTTTTCATAGAAGTATTATACAGTCAATCATGTTATAATGTTCCTAAAGGGCACCTGTTTTTAGAAGTGCCCTAAAATGACCTCATTATAAAGAAATAAAGCATGAAAAAAATAGCAATACTTTGTTCGGGCGGTGATGTGTCCGGTATGAATGCAGCACTGAAACGTTTTGTGGAATATACGCTTGATAAGGGAATGAAACCTTATTTTGTGGAGAATGGATATGAAGGATTGATAGACGGACATATCCATGAAGCTGGATACAATGATGTCGCAGGTATTATCTCCATCGGCGGCACGAAGATACGCACATCCCGCTCTGAACGTTTTAAAGAGGAACGCTATAGAAAAAAAGCGCTGGAAAACCTGCGCTCGCAGGGCATTAGCGGGTTGGTGATCCTTGGCGGGGACGGTTCCTTCAAAGGGATGCAGAAGCTGACAGACGAAAGTGACGATATCGGATGTATCGGTATTCCCTCGACCATCGATAATGATATCGCAGGTACCGAGTACTGCCTGGGTGTCGATACGGCACTTAACGGTATCCGGGTGGCGATCGATGCCATACGCGATACCGCTTCCTCTTTCGGACGGGCTTTTGTCATCGAAGTGATGGGGCGGGAATGCGGCTACCTGGCACTTGTTTCCGCGCTCACTTCCGGTGCGGAAATGTGCCTGATACCAGAGATCCCCTATGATCTGCAAGCCTATAAAGAGGATTTCATAAGAGAAAAGAGCGAGGGGCGCAGCTATTTCATCGCTGTCGTTTCCGAAGCGATGAAGCATACAGAGAAGATCGCAGGATGGTTTGAAAAAGAGATCGGTATCGAGTCACGCATGACCGTACTTGGACATATACAGCGCGGAGGTATTCCCACGGTACATGACAGACTGATGGCGTTCAATTTCGTCACTGCCGCAGTCGATGCGCTTATCGGGGGAGACAGAAGCGCAGTGGTTTGCTACGATAATGGTATTTTTGTCTGTAAAGGTATTGAAGAAGTTGCCTTCAAGGCATACCATATTGATGAAGGTCTTTTGAGACTTGGCAGGGAATTTGGGTTCAAATAACCTGTACTCTTGCGGGCGGAACACTAAAACGCTATAATGCGAAAAGTATAGGTGCCCTATAGATAACCCTATATACCACATCATAAGGATATTCCAATGAAAAAGAAAATAGAAAAAGTCATAGAACATGTAGAAAAGTCCGACAAGATCTCCGAAGAGAACAAGCCGGCGATCATCCAGAAACTCAAAGAGTGGAAGGAAGAAGACAATGCCATCAACGACATCGCCGTGCGTTTCGAGAACTGGTGGATGGAAGTCGAGCCTATTTTTGCAGAGCTTGGACTGGTGTAGAGAAGGTTCGTAAACGTTGCAACTCTATACACAATACACCTACGAAAAGAAGTGGACCGCCACTTCAGAGAAAGATGCACTCCGCATCATTAAAGAAGAGATGCCCGAGACAGATGCGGAAGCGACACTTGGGTATATTCTCTCCGAGATCAAAAAGGGTAAGACCGTTACACTCGGCAGCTGCCGTTTCTCGCTAAAACCATAACTTTTCATTATTTCTGCACATAAAATACACACATACCCTCTATACTTTCTGCATAAACAGCTTTCGATCAAAGGAGAGCAGAATGCGTATGGAGTACACACATTTCGGAGAACTTTTCAGATATCTCGAATCCACACCGGAGAAAGAGGATTTTCTGCATCACCGACATGACGGAGAATGGGTGTCCCTGGATAAAACGCTGTTTCTTTCACTGGTACGCGCACTTACCCTCGCTTTCTATGAAAAAGGATGGACCGGCAGACAAATCGCCATTGCCATTGCCCCTTCATCCTACTGGATGGTGATCGATTACGCTCTGATGCTCTGCGGTGCCGTAAGTGTGCCGCTTTTTACCAATATCTCTTCGCGGAACCTTCTCTTCCAGCTGCTTGACGCCAATATAGAAGCGGTCTTTGTTGACAGCGATGAAGCACGGGGACGTCTGGTAAAACACAACAATACCCTTGAACTCATCTATGTGGAAGAGAAGAGGGGCAGCTATCCGGGTCTGGCGTCTCTTGTGAAGGAGGGCAGCGCCATAGACCATGGCAATCCGACACTTTTCGACGAGATCCTCAAACATATAGATGCGGATGATATGGCGACCATAGTCTATACTTCAGGTACCTCCGGAACACCCAAAGGGGTGGAGCTTACACACAGGAATCTTATCTCACAGATACAGGCTACGGCACAGAATTACCATTTTGACAGGGATACGGATATCGCATTTTCCGTATTGCCTCTGGCACACATCTTTGAGCGGATGGTGATGCACTTCTATCTCTCCCGGGAGCTCAGTATCTATTTCGCGGACGATGTCAAGAATGTGTCGGTACTACTCAAAGAGATAAACCCTACGGTCATGACGGCGGTTCCCAGACTTTTGGAAAAGGTATTTTTCAAGATGAAGGCAAAGGCGCTTGAGGGGAACATCTTTAAACAGATACTTGTCCGTCTGGCCTTCTACCGTGCCACAACGAAAGATCCTGAAACGAAGATGACCCTGCTTGACAGAGTACTCGAACAACTGGTCTATAAAAAACTGAAAGCAGCGTTCGGTACGCGCATGCATATGATGATCAGCGGCGGTGCGGCACTCTCCGACATCTTCTACCGTTTCTACCTCAATATAGGCATTCCGCTCTACCAGGGCTACGGCCTGACCGAATCGAGCCCGGTGATCGCCTCCAATACACCCCGGGAGAATAAAATAGGGACCTGCGGAAAAGCTTTTCCCGGGGTGAAGGTGAAGCTTGGTCCGAAAGGAGAGCTCCTGGCACGCGGGCCGAACATCATGCGCGGATACCACCATAACAAAGCAGCGACGCAGGAAGCGGTCGATGCAGAGGGATGGCTGCATACGGGTGATCTGGCAGAAATAGATGCAGAGGGCTTCATCATGATCAGTGGACGCAAGAAAGAATTGCTCAAGACTTCGACGGGTGAGTTCGTTTCCGCTGTCTATATCGAGCAGCTGCTTATGGGGAACGGATGGTTCGAGTATGCGCTGGTGGTGGGTGACAACAAACCTTTCGTGGTCGCCCTTCTTTTCGTGGATCCGGAATTTCTCGGGCGTATTGCCCAAAAGCATAAACATACACCAAGTGCGGTACTGGAGTCAGAGAGGTTCCGCAGAACAGTACAGCGCTACATTGCAAAGGTCAACAGAAAACTGAACCACTGGGAAAAGATCCGGGATTTTCGTTTTATCAACCGGAAACCCACTATTGAAACAGGAGAACTTACCCCATCCATGAAACTGGCCAAACCGCAGGTCATGCAGCGTTATGATGACCTGATCCATGAAATGTACAAGGATCATTTATGAATACCAAAAAAAGAAAGCAGAGAAAAGAGCGTATAGCGATCGTCACGGCGCTTCGTACTCCGATGGCGAAAGCAGGCGGAAAGTTCGCGCGTCTGCAGGCGGACCAGCTCGGCGCGATACTTTTCCGTGAACTGATGATGCGTGCTCCTGTCGGTTTTGAAGAGGTGGATGAAGTGATCATCGGCAATGTCGCACAGCCCATCCATGCCGCGAATATCGCACGGGTCATCGCCCTGCGTGCGGGGTTCCCCGAGTCGATACCGGCCCTGACCGTACACCGGAACTGTGCTTCGGGTATGGAGTCCATTACCACGGCGGCGGCGCGTATCCATGCCGGTGAGGGAAGGGTCTATGTCTGCGGAGGGGTGGAGTCGATGTCAAACATCCCTCTGGTCTACAATGAAAAAATGACCAGGCTCTTCGAGAAACTGGCACGTTCCAAAAGCGCGCTGGACAAAGTGCGTACACTTTTGGGTTTCAGGCCGGCTTTCCTCAAACCGGTCATCGGCCTGATGTCGGGCCTTACCGACCCTGTTTCCGGCCTGCTCATGGGCAGCACCGCCGAAGTGCTGGCGCAGGATTTCGGGATTGGCAGGGAAGAACAGGACCTCTTTGCACTGCACAGCCACGAGAAGGCTGCCAGAGCCAAAGAGAGCAGCCGTTTCACTCTGGAGAGCATGGCAGTGGTCTATGATGCTCGGGAGGGAAAGTACCTGGACTATGATGACGGCATACGTGAAGATCAGACCCTGAAGAAACTGGCGGGGCTTAAACCCTTCTTCGACAGGAAGAACGGGACGGTGACCGCCGGGAACTCCTCACAGATAACCGATGCCGCCGCAGGAGTGGTACTGATGTCGGAGCGTGAAGCGAAACGA
>JALSTF010000108.1 GCA_026983895.1 Sulfurovum sp. | reverse complement strand
GTTGAAGTAGTCACGGTGGTTGGCAAGCCCGTAACGCACAAAAGCACTCTGCATCAAAAAGAGTATCTCCAGTGTCGGATGCCGCTGCGATGCCGCGACACTTTCCAGTTCTTTGGCAAGGGCATGAATCTGGGCTACGTAGTCGCTGCGTGAGATCTCATGGCTTTTAAGCACCTCTTCAAGCTCTTCGCTGCGTTTGGTATAGGCCAGGTAGGTCCGGTATGCTTTCCCGTCCAGACGCTCAAGCAGACTTTTGACGAAAGTGTAGCCGTGCCGATACCCTACATCAAAACGGGACTGTTCTGTCTCCACCTGCAAATGTTCGAACTGCCTCTCCAGATTTTGCATCGTATCAGAGAGCAGACTCCATTGTGCCCCGATCTTCTCACTGCGGCCCATTCCCTTGGCCTGGATATTATAGCTGTTGCGGTGTTCCATCCCCGACCAGAGGTTCTCAAAAGCCGTATGCAGCTGCAGCTCGACATTGAAGAGATGCCGGAATGAACAGAGGATATCCGGGTCACTCATCTTCGGATCGAAATCCTCCGCATTGCGGCGGCACTCTTTTTCAAACACCTCGTCAAATCTGGGATAGAAGAGCGTATGGTCACAATGCAGTCCTTTGTAGCCGCTTTTGCGCCTGACTGTATAGAACCCATAGAGCAAATGGTCATCGGTACGGTGTTCATAGTCAAAAAAGCTGTAAAGCGCACGTGCCGCCCACTCACGTTCATAGGGACTCGAGCAGATGAATTGCATCCCTATCAGGTCATGCAGGGCGCCACCGTTGAAGAAGATCTTTTGCGGAGTATCCAGAATTCCCGGATTCTTCGCGCCAAGTTTGATCAGCTTTTTGATGACACTGTCGGTATACTTGTAGCGAATTTTGATCGTATGGACACCTGAATGGTGCAGCACGGCGATCTCTTTGTTCTTCGGGCGTGCCTCTTTGGCACGCTGAAAATACCGGATAAGGCTCTCTGTAAAACGAGGAAGCAGTCCGTTCGGCTGTACCCCTCCCCGGCTTTGGATCACCGCATCATCGATGCCGACCAGAGCATAATAGACTCTCATGCATGCCAGTATCTTCGAAGCGAACTCTTCCTGTGCTTTCTCTCCTGTCTTTGTTTCGACGTGCTGTTCCTTCATACTCTGGTGTATGAACGGACGCAATGCTTCAAGCGGTCTATAGTCTGCATCCGGTGTAAAGTTGAAGATCTCGATATATGAGTGCATAGGTGTCCTAAAATAAAAACTGTCTGCATATTATATCTTTTGATTTGAAAACTATTATGATAAAATGGTTTATCTATACAAAAAAGGAACGGTATGCAGCAGCAAAGTATTTATATCGCTTCAACAGAACCCCAGTCCGGGACATTGATCATCTCTACCGGCTTGATGGAAATGCTGAAAGGACGCTATACCAATGTTGCTTTTTTCCGTCCTGTCGTACCAGACCAAAGAGAGGACGAAACACATATCGATTTCATACGCGAACACTTTAAACTGAAGATACCCCATGATGCCTGTGTCGGATTTACCGAATCGGAAGTGATCCAGGCTTTTGCAGAGAACAAAGAGGAAAACCTTTTGGAGGCGCTCATCGCCAAAGTGGACCATCTTCACAAAACCTATGATTTTATTCTTATAGACGGGTATCCGAGGAACAGGTTTGCCGCCACCTTTGATTTTGACATCAATCTGAAGATCGCCAAAAATCTTGGGACGGTCTTCTGCCCCGTACTTAATGCACGCGGCAAAAATACCGGCGAGATCATAGATGATATCCGGATCCTCTCCGAAACTATTCTTTCCGAGGGGTGCAAAGAACTGGCTTTCTTTGTCAATCGATGCGATACACACATCATAGAAACGACACAGAAAGCGCTTGAGCCTATGATAAATGACAGGCAGGTATATCTTTTGCCTGAGATCAGGGAGATCGATACACCTACCCTCAGACAGATTTCCACTGTACTCAACGCCGAGATCATCATGGGTGAGGAGGAACAGTTCAACCACCTGGTCAAAGCCAGCAAGATCGCAGCGATGGGTATTTCCCACTATCTCTCACGCATTGCAGACGACCATCTTGTCATCGTACCTGCGGACCGCAGTGATATCATTCTGGCTTCGCATCTCTCCTATGCGGCAAAGAACCATCCGAATATCGCAGGATTGGTACTCAGCGGCGGTATAAAACTTGATCATACTGTCATTGGGCTCATCAAAGATTTTTTACAGGCTCCCATTCCCATACTTGCTGTTCAAAGCGACAGTTACGAAACAGCCATAGCCGTTGAGCATATACAGCCGAAGATCACGGCCCGTGATACCTACAAGATCACACTGATCAAGGGTATTTTCGACAGCTGCATAGACAAAGAAAAACTTGCCCAAAAATTCAGAGAGAGCAAAAACGGCATCATTACGCCCATGATGTTCGAATACCGCCTGTTTGAAAAAGCAAGAGCCGACAAAAAATGCATTGTCCTTCCTGAAAGCGAAGACGAACGCATTCTCAGGGCAGCTTCCATTCTGCTGCGCAGAGATATCGTTGACCTTATACTGCTTGGACAGGAAGAGGACATCCTGCACCGATGTGCGCAGCTTAAACTCGATATAAGCAGGGCAAAGATCATCGATCCTGAGAAAAGCGGTTTGCGTAAAAAGTTTTCAGAGCAATTTTATGCGTTGAGGAAAGAGAAAGGCCTTACGCTCCATGCGGCACAGGATGCGATGGAACACAACAGTTATTTTGCTACGATGCTGCTTTATAACGGTATGGCAGACGGTATGGTCTCCGGGGCTGTCCATACCACAGCAGATACAGTACGCCCTGCCCTTCAGATCATAAAAACCACTCCGGGGATATCCATTGTCTCCAGTGTTTTCTTTATGCTGCTGGAAACCAAAGTACTCGTTTACGGCGATTGTGCCGTCAATCTTGATCCCACCGCGGAAGAGCTTGCGCATATCGCCGTCTCCTCCGCTGATACGGCCGCACAGTTCGGTATAGAACCGCGGGTAGCGATGCTCTCCTACTCTACAGGAGATTCCGGCAGCGGGCCGGATGTGGAGAAGGTCAGGGAAGCTGCCAGGATCGCCCGGAAACTGCGTCCCGACCTGCCCATTGAAGGTCCGATACAGTATGATGCCGCTATCGACATGAAAGTCGCGCAGAAGAAACTGCCCCACAGCAAAGTCGCCGGTCGAGCCACAGTCTTCATCTTTCCC
>JALSTF010000107.1 GCA_026983895.1 Sulfurovum sp. | reverse complement strand
AAAAAATAAAACGGCGCATTATCGGTATTTCTCCGCTTCCCAGGCAAACAACAGTCGTTTACGGTTTTACAGAAGGTTTCAAGTATGCCTGGGATGAAACGGTCAGATCAAGCACACTCATCTTCAAGAGTGTCCAAAAGCTGCTTACCGGTGCCGTCGGTGCCGACAAGCTTGGCGGTATCATTACTATTATCGATGTCACGGCACAAGCCAGCCATGCAGGGATCCTGGCACTTTTCTTCTTTACCGCACTGATCTCTGTCAACCTTGGTGTACTGAACCTTCTGCCTATTCCTGCACTTGACGGCGGCCATATCATGTTCAACCTTTATGAAATGATCCGGGGCAAGGCACCAAGTGACAATGCCATGTATTATACCACCCTGGCAGGCTGGGCGGCACTTATCGGCCTGATGATGCTTGGGCTCTATAACGATATCCATCGCCTGATGGGTTGAGAATGCGTTGCTTCGCATGAAAAATTAAGAGTGAAGAATGAAGAGTTTTGGTATGCTTTTCCAACGAAATTTTTTTAGGATGAACGAATGATACTGGACAAAGAAAAACTCAGAGCAAATCTCGATGAAGTTATTTGGCAGATCGAAGAGGCACGCATTAGTGTCAGCGAACACCATATCGTGCAGCTGGTCGCCGTAGGAAAGTACACCGAAGTGGAGAATATCACCACGCTGTATGAACTGGGTCAGCGCGCCTTCGGTGAGAACCAGGTGCAGCAGCTCAAAGCACGTATGGCAGCACTTGAAGAGCTTCCCCTTGAATGGCACATGATCGGCACCCTCCAAAAGAACAAGATCAATAATCTCATCGATCTGCGTCCTTCCCTCCTGCACTCTTTGGACTCCCTTTCGCTTGCTGTGGAACTAAATAAAAAACTCGAAGCCAAAGAAACGACAATGCATGCTCTGCTCCAGATAAATGCGGCAAGAGAAGAGACAAAATCCGGTGTTTCACCCGAAGAAGCTGCCGACCTCTACAGGCAGATCAAAGAGAGCTGCCCCCATATCCATCTGAAAGGGGTCATGACCATCGGTGCCCATACAGAAGAGACTGCCCTGGTCCAAAAAAGTTTTGAAATAACCCATACTATTTTTGAAAGTCTGGGAAAAGAGGGCGCAAGTATCTGTTCCATGGGTATGAGCAGGGATTATCCTCTCGCCATTAAATGCGGATCGAACCTGGTGCGTATTGGTTCGGCCCTTTTCAAGCAATAGTAGAACACCGTGTCGCGTAGGGTGGATTAATCCACCCTACGCGTATTTGATCTTAGATCTGTTATGCACCTGTTTCCTGGCACTTCTCGCAAACCCCATACAGATTCACCTGCCGTTTATTGAGTTTAAAATGCTCTTCTTCCGTCAACTCATGGAAGATCGCATCTGTTTTGTCAAGGCACATTTTATCCTCTACTCCACCGCATTCAGTGCATATAAGGTGCATATGGTCGGACTTTAAAAGTTCATATTTGGACTTCTTCCCGGCAATGGGCACTTCCACCAGTATGCCGTTCTCCTGCATCAAAATAATATTTTTATAGATCGTTGCAAGGGAGAGGGAAGGATGTACTTTGATCACCTCTTCATAGATATCTTCCACGGACATATGCCCATGTTTCTCTATGACTTCAAGGATATTCATCCGCTGAAACGTCGCTTTCAGCCCATTTGCTTTCAGCAATACTGCATAATCTGTCATCTTTTTCCTTTTTGCTGCATAGGTAAATATATCATGCTATAGGGCACCTCTAATAATAGGTAATGCTCACAATGGGCTTTGCAAATGTAAGATTTTGCAAGAGGTTTTCAAGTCCTGGCCATAGCTAAGATGAAGGAAGCATCTTGTGAAAGATTGCGTTTGCAAAGCCCACCCTGCGGGCATTCCCAGCTTTCGCCTATGCGTCGTTACTCTTTTTCGACTTAGCTACGGCTAGGCCTTCAAAAGAGTGCCTAGCCTAGGCAAAAGCTGGAAATGTTGTGAGTATCACCTATTTTTAGAGGTGCCCTATACACTTATCTATGCACCTATTGATACCCGGGGTGGGTAAACCCACCCTCTCCTACGAAGTCTACAGTTCGTCTGCGTGCTTTTCAAGGTATTCGGCAACACCCTCGGTGCTTGCTTTCATACCTTCATCACCCTTCTGCCAACCGGCAGGGCATACTTCGCCGTACTCATTGGTAAAGAGCATTGCATCTACCATTCTGAGCATTTCATCTTCGTTTCTTCCAAGCGGAAGGTCATTGATGACCGCATGTCTGATTGTCCCGTCCGCATCGATAAGGAAAGAGCCTCTGAGTGCAACCGCATCGTCAAGCAATACATCGTAATCTCTTGAGATCTGCTTGGTAAGGTCAGCGACCAACGGGAAGTTGATGCGGCCGATACCGCCTTTTTCTACCGGAGTCTCTCTCCATGCAAAATGCGAGAACTGGCTGTCTACAGATACACCGATAATATTGATGCCTCTTTTTGCAAATTCTTCTGCTCTATGAGAAAAAGCGATAATTTCAGATGGGCAGACAAAGGTGAAATCAAGCGGATAGAAAAAGAGTACCGCACCCTTTTCACCGAGGTTTTCCATCAGGTTGAAGTCTTCTACGATCTGACCATTTGCAAGAACAGCAGTTGCTGTAAAATCTGGAGCTTTTTTTGTTACCAACATATTTATTTCCTTTAGAGATAATTTTTATTACATGAGAATATTAGCATCTTTTCTTTAATACAGGATTAATAACCGGTCAAACAGGATATAATTTATTTTGCTGTCTGAAAGGGGAGCAATCCAAAGCGCTTTATAAAGGCATCATCTATGTCGATCAATCCCTTTTCCTGAAGGGTGTCGAGTACTTCTTTGGTACAGAATGTATCCCCCGGCCATTCGCGTTCAAAGCCGTCCATTTCGCCTTTGTTGGTCGCATCGATGGCGATGAAGGACTTGAGTTTCACATCCCGCTGGGCATCGATATTGTTGACGACCCGCCAGATGAGCATATAAGGGTCGTTCAAGTCATTGTTGTCCGCATCGACGATGACCAGCACCCTGATGTGTGCTTTGAGTACCTTGAGCTTCTTGATGAGCTTGAGCTGTGACTTCTCTTTCTTCACGGCGATCACGCAAACGGGGTTCTTGGTCTGCGTCATGTACTGTTTGAGACCTGTGACATTGGGCTCGATCTGCTGTATTTTTTCAAGCAGTTCACTGTCAGAGAGCAGTGCTTCCACT
>JALSTF010000106.1 GCA_026983895.1 Sulfurovum sp. | reverse complement strand
AAGTAAAGAGTGCCATCCAGTGGGTGGAGGCAAGCCGCGCAAGAAAGGTGGAAGTACGGCTTTATGACAGACTTTACCATGTTGAAGCACCACAGGGTATAGAAGATATTAATCCTGATTCTCTGAAAGTCATTGAAAACGCACTGATCGAACCGGCAGTGATCGAAGAAAAACCTGATGTACGGTTTCAGTTTGAGAGAGAGGGGTACTTCTATGCAGATCCTGTCGACTACACTGATGAATCACCGGTATTCAACAAGATCGTTTCCCTGAAAGACTCCTGGAGCAAAAAGAAAAAGGCACCACAAAAAGTACAAAAAGAGGAAAGAGCCCAAACGAAAAAGGTACAGCTTGAAGGCGAAGTAGCGCCAATGAGTGAAGAGGAGCAGGCTCTGTTTGACAGATACACAAAAGCGCTCAAACTCAACAGTGAAGTTGCCAATACACTGGCACGTGATGCAGCACTTTCACAGTTCTTCGAAGCCGCACTGCTGGAGCAGAACAGCCCGGTGAATATCGCGAATATCGTAGCCAACGAAGTGGCAAGAGCATTGAAAAGCAAAGAGATCGATGTACTGGCATTCACACCGAAACAGATAGCAGAACTCATTAGAATGGTAGATGAGGAAACGATCTCGAACAAGATCGCCAAGCAGGTATTTGAAGAGATGGTAAAAAGCGGTGAAGATCCAGTGAAAATTGTCGAAGCAAAAGGACTTAAGCAGATCAGTGATCCGGCACAGATCCTTCCTGTCATCGATGAAGTGATCGCCAAAAACCCTGACAATGTGAAAAAATACAAAGAGGGTAATACCAAGCTCTTTGGCTTCTTTGTAGGACAGGTGCTCAAAGCGACCGGCGGAAAAGCCAACCCTAAAGTAGTCAATGCACTTGTGGAGAAACAGCTGCAAGCATAGGGTAGCGGTATTTTCCCACTGATCAAAACATCATTCATGATTTCTGAGTTTGGGTGAAGAAAATACACGCAACTTTAAATTGAATATGTCATAATGTGGCTTCATTAAACAGAGAAGGATAAGAGATGGCATTAGAAAATCTAACAGCACAAAATTTTGACGAAAAGGTCACTTCCAGCGACATTGTCATACTTGACTTTTGGGCACCATGGTGCGGACCATGCAAACAGTTCGCTCCTATATTTGAAAAGGTTTCGGAAGAGTATCCAGAGATCCTTTTTGGAAAGGTCAATACGGAAGAAGAACAGGAACTTGCAGGCCATTTTCGTATTCAGTCCATTCCTACAGTGATGGTACTTCGTGAGAATATCGCCCTTTTTCAGCAGCCAGGTCTTATCCCGGAAGAGGGACTTAAAGATATTATCAGACAGGTGAAAGAACTCAATATGGATGAGGTGAGAAAAGAGATAGCAAAGCAGCAGGCAGAAGAAAAATAAACTTCTAAAGGGGTATGGTTTTACCCCAGGTCCGCTCCCAGTCCGCACATACCCTCTTCAATTTTGGCTACACGCCCAGCATGTCTTCCTCCTTCGAATTCGGTAGAAGCGAAAACGTCTATCATATCTTCTATAACCCCTTTGCCTACGACACGTTCACCAAAACAGAGGATATTGGCATCATTGTGCTGCCGGGTCAGTTTGGCAGTGTAGTGGTCGTGGCAGAGTGCTGCACGGATACCCTGTATCTTATTGGCCGAGATACTTATGCCGATACCTGTACCGCAGATGAGAATACCGAAACTGCCCGGATCGGCCAAGACGGCATGGGCGCATTTGTGGGCATAGTCAGGGTAATCGACCCTATCCGCTGAATCAGGCCCCAGATCTATGATCTCATGGCCGAGATCGGTCACGATCTCTTTGACATAAGCCTTTACGGCATAGCCGGCATGGTCCGTTGCAATATAGAATTTTTTTGACATGTATGATTCCTTTTTTGGTGATGTATTATAGCAGCCATTTTACGATCCACGAAACGGGCTGAAACAGATAATCTGAAAGCGGCGTAAAAAGTACCGCAACGAGTATAAGCATTCCGTAAGAATATATTTTATCATAAAACTGAGCAAAACTTCTCCAGTGCATTCCTTCC
This sequence comes from Sulfurovum sp., assembly GCA_026983895.1. Taxonomy (GTDB): domain Bacteria; phylum Campylobacterota; class Campylobacteria; order Campylobacterales; family Sulfurovaceae; genus Sulfurovum. The sequence goes on along the minus strand of JALSTF010000106.1, from coordinate 1,178 downwards.
GCAAGGTAACGCAGGGCATTCGCCCCGTCCAGCGGAGGAATGGGCCAAAGGTTGAAGACTCCCAGAAGTACATTGATGACCACACTCTGGTAGAGTAAAAGCGCAATGAAAGCTCCCGCGGCAGAGGTAGGATGTGCAAAGAGCGGAAAAAGTGCTGCGCAAAGGGCTGCCAGTGCGAAGTTATAGGTAATACCTGCAAGCGAGACAGCTATGGCAGCTGTAGGGCCTCCATTCCGCATGACCGTGTTGATATTGATAGGTACGGGTTTCGCCCAGCCGAAAATAAAAGGAGCCCCGGAAAAAAAGAGCATGGCTGGAAGAATGATAGTCCCTACAGGGTCAATATGCACCAGAGGGTTGATCTTGAGGCGACCGAGGTTTTTGGCTGTGTTGTCGCCGTATTTGTAGGCAACCCAGCCGTGCATGATCTCATGACCTATGATAGAGACCGCAAGAGCGATGATCATGGCGACGATCTTAATAATGTGCACTTCGTTCATCATTGTACAGGCTGCTCAAGTTCTAAACTGTCGACACGTCGTCCGACACGTCCCCAGCGGATACTGTAACGCTGTTTGTCCCAAAGTTTTTTACAGGCTTCGGAATCGATGGCTATGTCACCGCAGACTCTTTTGAGCCCCGCATGGTCACGCCCGCCGCCGAACCGGTCACCTTTGAGGACACGCTCATAAGACCGATGCTCGATACTCATATAGATCAGCCACGGTTTGCCCACGACAAGACGGTAGGGAACCGGTCCCCAAAAGCGGCTGTCGTTGGAATTGTCGCGATTGTCGCCGATCATATAGAAATTGTCTTTGGGTACTTTGGCATAAAGCGAATTGATCATTTTTCCGTTCACTTCATACGTGGGTGCATTCAAACCGTCGACCATAACGGGGATGACATCGACCTCTTTGTTATAGACATAGTAGTTCAGCAGTGCCTCGAAGATGGTCATTCCCTCGGGGACGTATTGAATACCCGGATACTTGTCCATATAGGGGTTCTCTACCCAGAGTTTCCCTCTGAGCTGCCTGATCTTCTCTTTGGGGTATTTCTTTGTGATATACGCATCTCCTTCATGGAAATGGATCAGCAGTTTCTTATCCGCATAGAGAATCTCATCACCGCCTACAGCCACACAGCGTTTGACATAGTGGATCTTCTCATTCTTT
>JALSTF010000105.1 GCA_026983895.1 Sulfurovum sp. | reverse complement strand
AGGCGCTTCTGTTTTCAAAAGCGGCACTGCCTGGCGCTGCATGTTCGATCCCATCAATGCACGGTTGGCATCATCATGCTCAAGGAAAGGAATGAGTGCTGCGGCAGAACCGGAGATCATCAATGGGGAAATATCGATCAGGTTGACCCTGCTTCTGTCGTTGAGTTCGATATTGCCGTTGAGTCTTGTTTCGATCAGGTCTTCAATGATCCTTCCGTTCTCATCCAGTTTTGTAGAGGCAGGGGCAATACACTTGTCCTCTTCCTGCGTTGCCGTGATATAGACGATCTCGTCAGTGACCTGACCGTCCTTCACCACTTTGTACGGTGCTTCGATAAAACCATGCTCGTTTACTTTCGAATAGGTGGCAAGGGTGTTGATCAGACCAATGTTCTGACCTTCCGGTGTCTCGATAGGACAGATACGCCCATAATGTGTCGGGTGCACGTCCCTTACTTCAAATCCGGCCCTCTCTTTGACCAGACCGCCCTCTCCGAGTGCAGAAAGCCTTCTTTTATGTGTCACTTCGGAAAGCGGGTTTGTCTGATCCATAAATTGAGACAGCTGACCGCTTGAGAAGAACTCAAGGATCGTATTGGTGATCATTTTGGAATTGACAAGGTCATGCGGCATCAGCTCATCGAGCGTACCGGAGATCGTGGTCATCTTGTCCTTGATCGCCTTTTGCATCTTGATAAGTCCATTGTGCAGTTCATTTCCAAGCAGTTCCCCGATCGCACGGATACGTCTGTTCCCCAGGTGATCCCGGTCATCGATATGCCCATGTCCATTCTTGACCTTGATAAGATATTTCACTGTGTTGATCAAATCTTCTGCAGTCAATACTGTCGCATATTCCGGAATATCAAGCCCCAGTTTATGGTTCATTTTCATACGTCCTACTTTTGTCAGGTCATATCTTTCCGGATCGAAGAAGAGCTGCCTGAGGAACGCTTTCGCCGCTTCCGGTGTCACAGGCTCTCCCGGTCTCATGACTTTGTAGATACGAATAGCAGAGAGAACGTTCTCATCATCGATCTCTTCTGTCTGCTTCAGCAGTCTCAGGCTTTCATTGTCCGCGATAAACGCATTGATGATCGACCGGTCCGTACCTTCCGCAAGATCATTGATGATCTCAATGCTGTCAATACCCTGCTCGATCATTTTCTTGAGCTTTATCTCATCCAGCGGTGCGACCACATCATAAAGCACCTCGCCGCTTTCCTGGTCAATGACCGCAGAAGCGAGATTTCTTTCCATCAGCATTTCAAGCGGGTATTCCACCCATTCCAATCCCTCTTCAATGAGTTTCTGGGCTTTTTTCTTGGTCAGCCTTTTCCCGGCATTGACAATGGTATTGCCATCCATGTCTTTCACATCATATTCTGCTCTTCCACTGAAATCTTTCGGGTCGAATCTCGTCAGGAAGCGGTTATCCTTGATCGATATCTCTTTGATCGGATAGAAAAGTTTGACAATATCCTCTTTGGTATAGTCCAGTGCACGGAACAGGATCGTTACAGGGATCTTTCTTCTTTTGTTGATACGTGCATAAAGGATCTCTTTGGAGTCATACTCAAAATAGAGCCATGATCCTCTGTCCGGGATGATCTGCGCCGAATAAAGAAGTTTATGTCCCGCTGTTGTACTCTCTTCCTCTTTGAAGATAACGCCCGGTGATCTGTGGAGCTGGTTGACAATGACCCTCTCGACGCCATTGACAACAAAAGAGGTCCTGTCTGTCATCAGCGGGATGTCACGTACGAACACGGCCTGTTCTTTGATCTCTTTGGGATCGAGTTTCTCACCGGTCTTTTCATCTCTGTTCCAGATGGTCAGCGCAATATTCATCTTCAGGGAAACGGCATAGGTCAAGCCTCTTTCCATACACTCTCTGACAGTATATTTGGGTTTGATGATCTCTGAATTCTTATAGGTCAGCGTCAGTCTGTTCTGCTGGTCGTGAATAGGGAAGGCCGAACGGAACACACGCTCAAGTGTGGAGTTCTTTCTGTCCCTCTCTCCCATCATCAAAAAGTTTTCATAACTTTTCTGCTGAAGCTGAAGCAGGTTGGGGATTTCGATCTCTCTGGGGGTTTTGGAAAAGTCAACGCGGAGTCTGTTACCGGAGTGTAAAGAATTTAACATGGTTATCCTTATGTTTCATTGTTTGGAACGCTTTTAGAACAGAGTCTAAAATCTTCAAAAGCCAGATAAAGTGCCGTCAAGGCACCTTAGTTGGCTTTTGGAGTGCGGGCATCCTCTGCACGGGCAGTCAGGATCACACATTTTAGAATCTGTCAATAAGGTTTAATAGTATTTGTTAAGGGTTTTGGGCCCTGATGTATTGGATACACAAAGAAACTATTAGAGGAGGGTATGAAATGTCTCCGAATAGTTTATCGCTATATCCAAGTAGATGACACGCGGATGATCAGGCAGACAGCCTGACCATCGTTAAACAATCGGAATGATTATTTAAGCTCACAAGAAGCGCCGGCTTCTTCGATCTGCTTTTTAAGCTCTTCAGCTTCTTCTTTGGAAACGCCTTCTTTAAGTACAGAAGGTGTCTCTTCAACTGCCGCTTTCGCTTCTTTAAGACCAAGACCTGTGATAGCTCTTACCACTTTGATCGCATTGATCTTTTTCGCACCTGCATCAGTAAGAACAACAGTGAACTCTGTTTGCTCTTCCGCAGCTTCACCGCCAGCAGCAGCACCACCGGCAGCTACGACAGTAGCCTGCGCAGTTACGCCGAATTTCTCTTCGAATTCTTTTACAAGCTCAGAGAGCTCAAGAACAGAAAGGTTTGAGATAAACTCTAATACATCTTCTTTAGTTGTTGCCATTTTTATTTCCTTAAAAATATTTTACTCATAAACGGGATCAGTACCCCATTCTTCAAAAAGAGCCCTGTGGCTCTCACCACACATTACGCCTCTGATTCTTTTTTGTCAGCAAGTGCTTTCAATCCGATAGTGAAGTTCTGTACCGGTGCATTCCAAACATTAAGAAGCATACCGATAAGTTCGTCTCTCGTAGGAAGTTTAGCCATCGCATTGATGGTTTCCATAGACGCGACTTCACCTTCGATCAGACCCGTTTTGATCTTGAATGTATCTTTGAACTGTGTTGCAGCTTTATCAGCGATCTTACAAGGAAGTACCTGTGTATCACCCCAGATTACAAGGTTCGTGTCTTTGAAATCGACGGCTTCACAACCCGCATTTTCCAATGCGATCGCTGCCAGTCTGTTCTTGACGACTTTGACTTTGGTATCTTCATCTTTTGCAAGGTTTCTGACAACCTCAAGATTTTCAACCGTCATACCTTTGTAATCACAAACGATGATAGCACCAGCGTCTTTGAACTCTGCTGTCATCTCTGCGACCAATTCTTCTTTTCTGGTTCTTGTCATATTTTCTCCTTCCGATCTACAAAAGGGTGTGGATATCCACGCCTATACCTTTTCAGTATAGCAATTAAGCTTTCGCCCCTGTTGTCTTTGACCTAAGATATGAGAAATCACCGTTTTCATATCGCATGACGTACGGTTACTCTCAAAAAAGCCCTACGTATAGTGCTCTTTTGAAAATAAGCTCTCCGGCCGAAACCGGAGTAAAGCACTATTTGATGTCCATTACTTCGGAAGCATCCAATGTGATCGACGGGCTCATTGTCAATGATACTGCTGCATTGGTGATGTATCTGCCTTTTGCAGACGCCGGCTTCATTCTGTTGATCTTTTCGATCAGTGTCATGAAGTTCTCTTTGATCTTTTCCTGGTCAAAAGAGATCTTTCCGATACCGGCATGGATATTCCCTTTTTTGTCCACTCTGAAGTTCACCTGACCGCCCTTGGCATTCTCGACTGCTTTGGCAACATCCATAGTCACTGTACCTGTCTTTGGGTTAGGCATAAGGCCTTTTGGCCCGAGTACTCTTGCTACTTTACCGAGCACTCCCATCATATCCGGTGTAGAGATAACGATATCGAAATCGATCTTCCCTGCCTGGATATCTTCAATAAGATCCGCTGCACCGACAAGATCTGCACCTGCGGCTTTCGCTTCATCTGCTTTTGCATCTTTTGCAAAGACCGCTACTCTTACCTTTTTACCCGTTCCATGAGGAAGAACAACTGACCCTCTGACCATTTGGTCTGCATGTCTCGGGTCAACATTAAGGTTCAGGGCCACTTCGACTGTTTCATCGAATTTTGCCGACTTGAGCTCTTTGAGTATCGCCATTGCTTCATCGACACTGTACTCTTTTGTCGCATCTACTTTTTTGAGCAGTGCTTCTCTTCTTTTACTTACTTTTTTTGCCATTATTTTCTCCGCTTTAATTGCTCCCACATATTTTAAATCTATGTGGTAATGATTTTAAGAACTTACGCTTAGTCTACGATCTCGATACCCATGCTTCTGCAAGAACCTGCAAGGATCTTTGCTGCAGCTTCTCTGTCATTGGTATTCAGGTCAGCGATCTTCTGGTCAATCACTTCTTCAAGTTTCGCTTTGCTGATAGAACCTACTTTATTCAAAAGCGGGTTGTCCGTACCTTTTTTAAGGCCCGCCGCTTTGAGGATAAGGTCGCTTGCCGGCGGCTGCTTCGTTTCAAATGTAAAACTTCTGTCTGCATAAACAGTCACGATCACAGGGATCTTGAATCCCATTTTGTCTTTTGTTTTTTCATTGAAAGCTTTACAAAACTCCATGATATTAACACCACGTTGTCCGAGTGCTGGACCCACTGGCGGTGACGGGTTCGCGGATCCGGCAGGGATCATCATTTTGAACTTTTCAGTTATTTTTTTTGCCATCTGTTCTTCCTTGAGTGTAATTTATCTTTCTGTTTTAAGTCCCAAGATCAAAGACTAGAGAAATTTTAAAGAATTTTCTCTACTTCTGTATAATCGATTTCGATCGGTGTATTTCTACCAAAAATAGAAACATTGAGTTTCAGTTTTCCATGGTCAAGATCGTACTCTTCGACCATTCCGGTGAAGTTGGCGAATGATCCGTTAACGATACGTACCATTTCTCCTGTTTCAAAATCGACTTTTGGACGCGGTGCGGATTTCTGCTCCAACTTGTCCAAAATATTTTTAACGTCAGCTTCTGCCAATACGGTAGGTGTCTTTTGTTCACCGATAAATCTAGATACTCTAGGCAAAGATTGGATCTTGTGCCAAAGGTCAGTATCCAGGTCTATATGTGCGAAAGCATACCCTGAATAAAGTGTTCTTTCAGTGATTTTCTTCTCACCGTTCTTCACTTCAATGACCTCTTCGGTCGGGACAACTATACGTTCAACTTTATCTTCGATCCCATAATCTTTTACAAGCTGCTCGATTGCTCTTTTAACAGAAAGCTCACTGCCCGAATAGGTTTGAATTGCATACCATTGAAAAGCCATCTTCTCTCTACCTTATAAAACTGATGAAATGATTGATGACATCAAAAGGTCCACCAATGCTAAAAATATTGATATGACAGTGACTACGAGAATGACTGCCAAAAATGCTTGTCTAACTTGTACTTTCGTCGGAAATATTACTTTATGGAGCTCCGCTTTCGCGTTCGCGATAAATGTTGAAATTTTTCCCATGTCTGTGTTACCTTTGTTATGGCAGGCCAAGAGGGACTCGAACCCCCGGCACCTGGTTTTGGAGACCAGTGCTCTACCAACTGAGCTATTGGCCTAAATACTATTTAGGTTGTCATGAGACCCCAAAAGGCCTTCCTGACACTTTCAAAGGATGTTGCTGATTACAGCTTCATCTCTTTGTGAACAGTGTGCTCTTTGCACCACTTGCAATACTTTTTCAAAGCAAGTTTCTCTGTTGTTGTTTTTTTATTCTTGGTTGTGTGGTAGTTACGTCTTGTACACTTCTCACATCCAAGGTGAACTGTTTCTCTCATATTTATCTCCTATGATAAGTGCAGGAGGAAATCCCCCTGCAAGTGCGTCTTAAGCGATGATCTTGGAGACAACACCGGCACCAACAGTTCTACCACCTTCACGGATAGCGAATCGTGTACCTTCATCAAGTGCGATCGGAGCGATAAGCTCAACATTGATCTTGACGTTGTCGCCTGGCATAACCATTTCAGTACCTTCCTGAAGCTTTACTGAACCAGTAACATCAGTTGTACGTACATAGAACTGTGGTCTGTAGTTGTCAAAGAATGGAGTGTGTCTACCACCTTCTTCTTTAGTCAATACATAGACTTCAGCTTCGAACTGAGTATGAGGAGTGATTGAACCTGGTTTACAAAGAACCATACCTCTTTGTACATCTTCTTTGGCAATACCACGGATAAGTACACCACAGTTGTCACCAGCGATACCACAGTCCATTTCCTTACGGAACATTTCAACACCTGTTACAGTGGTTTTCTGAGTATCTTTAAGTCCAACGATCTCTACTTCGTCACCCACACAAACCTGACCTCTGTCAACTTTACCGGTTACAACCGTACCACGTCCCTGGATAGTAAAGATATCTTCGATCGCCATAAGGAAGTCTTTGTCAGTCTCTCTTTTTGGCTCAGGGATATACTCATCTACCGCTGCCATAAGCTCAAGGATTTTGTCTGACCACTCACCGAGTTTACCCGCTTTTGCTTCTTCAAGCGCCTGGAATGCTGAACCAGCTACGATCGGTGTATCATCACCCGGGAAGTCGTACTCAGAAAGAAGTTCTCTTACTTCCATTTCAACGAGTTCAAGCATCTCTTCTTTGTCTTCATCATCAAGCTGATCTTCTTTGTTCAAGAATACAACGATGTATGGTACACCTACCTGCTTGGAAAGAAGGATGTGCTCTCTTGTCTGAGCCATTGGTCCGTCAGTCGCAGCGATAACGAGGATCGCACCATCCATTTGTGCAGCACCGGTGATCATGTTTTTAACATAGTCGGCGTGACCTGGACAGTCAACGTGGGCATAGTGTCTGTTTTCAGTTTCATACTCTACATGAGAAGTAGCAATCGTAATTCCTCTTTCTCTCTCTTCAGGAGCATTATCGATCTGATCGTAATCCATAAGAGCAGTGTCGTTCTTAGTTGCGAGTACCGCAGTAATCGCAGCAGTCAATGTAGTTTTACCGTGGTCAACGTGACCGATAGTACCGATGTTAACGTGCGGTTTCGTACGTTCGTATTTTTCTTTAGCCATGCTTTTTCTCCTAGCGTAAAATGTTTTAAGGCAGTATTATACCCAAATTTTCTTATGACCCCATACCATATGGACAAAACTATTACACGACAGTAACACTTTTGTCCATATATTCATGGAAAATGGAGCCCATAGTGAGACTTGAACTCACGACCTCTTCCTTACCAAGGAAGTGCTCTACCCCTGAGCCATATGGGCAAGTTTATATTTTTGTATATACCAATATACTTGAAACGGTGTTTATATTAAATCAATTTTTGTCTGAGATTATTAGTAGCATTGGGATGAACAACAAAGTTGCCAGAACCGACTGCTGAAGTTAATAATAGTATGTGAAGTACATAATTCACACAGCTCCCAGTTATATGGAGCGGGAAACGAGACTCGAACTCGCGACCCTCAGCTTGGAAGGCTGACGCTCTAGCCAACTGAGCTATTCCCGCGTCTTTATGTGACTTAACATAATGGTGGTGAGTGAAGGATTCGAACCTTCGAAGACATAGTCAGCAGATTTACAGTCTGCCCTCGTTGGCCACTTGAGTAACTCACCACGTTTATTTTATCTGTCTTATTACTGGTACAAACACTGATAATTATTGTTTTAAATGGAGCTGGCAAAGGGACTCGAACCCCCGACCTGCTGATTACAAATCAGCTGCTCTACCAACTGAGCTACGCCAGCACCATCACATTAAAAGCGGTTACACTTAAAATGGACGGGAATTATAGGGAAAAAGTTTTTAAAAGTCAAGGGTTTTAACAAAAAAAATGAAAAATTCCTCTTTTTTAGCAATTTTCACTAGAATACACCCCTATATTGCGTGAAGGATTCTGCTACCATGAAAATACTACTGGCACCCAGTGAAACGAAAATATCGGGTGGTACAGAGCCCTTCAGGCTGGATACACTGCTTTTTGATGCACTGCTTCCCTACCGTACCAAACTGCTGCATGCCTATATGAACATGCTGCAAAAAGGGGACATTGCGCAGCTCTCGAAGATGTTCGGTCTGAAAAAAGAGGCCGATGTCCGCAGCCATATCAGGGACATGATCCATGAGCCTGCCATGAAAGCCATCGAGCGCTATACCGGCGTGGCTTTTGACCATCTTGCCTACCGAAATCTCGACAAGAAAGCCCAAGCCTATGTGGACAGCCATGTCATTCTCAATTCCAACCTCTTCGGCTACCTCAGGGCGGACGACCTCATCCCGGAGTACCGCCTGAAGCAGGGAGAACCCGTAGGCGATATCAGGGTAGAAAAATACTACCATGAACATGGCGCAGCACTGATGGAAGCGTACCTTGCCGATGAGGAGATCCTCGATCTGCGTGCAGGTTTCTATGACAAACTCTACAAACCCGCCAAACCCTACACAACACTGAAGTTCATCAAAAACGGAAAAGTGGTCAGCCACTGGGCAAAAGCCTACAGAGGCATCGTGCTGCGAGAGATCGCCAAAGCGGGTATCGAAACCATCGATGCGTTCATGAAACTGCCTATAGAGGATCTTGCCATTGAAGAGATACAGACAAAGAAGAACCGAACGGAAGTCATTTACAGGATCGCCCTTTAACCCAAACTATGCATTAGGAATCACCTCATTTGGGTTTACCCGTATATCCGCTTGAAGAGCATCATCCCGACGACCGTAGCGGAAACGCACAGGACCGCATTCAGTGTCACATTGCTGAGAGCACGGCCCCAGAGACCTCCCTGGAGCATAACCACGGTTTCGAGCGAAAAGGTAGAAAAGGTCGTCAGTGCGCCCAAAAAGCCTGTGATCACAAGCCCTTTCTGGTGGGGTGCGATCACCTGTTCAAAATAGAGTGCGGCAAAACCGATGATAAAACTTCCCAAGACATTGACACTGAGTGTACCGAACGGGAAAAGTGTGGGAGAAGCTTTTTGCACCCAACCGCTCAGTAAAAACCGTGTCACCGCTCCCAAAAAGCCGCCGGTCCCTACGGCCAACAAAAGAGAGAACGGCATTATGATTCACCAAATGCAGGATGCTTGTAGGCAATGACATCGATATCACTCAATGTCACAAGGCCTTCGGAGATCATTGTATCCGCCTCTTTCAGAAAAGAGTCTATCTTCTCCTGCGTATCTATCATTTCCAGCACAAGCGGCAGTTTCTGTTTTAATACCCATACATTAAAGGCATGGATTTCAGAATGGGCACCGATACCCGCAGCCGCCTTCAGTACTGTCGCACCTGCCAGCCCCGATGCTTTTGTCTGGGCTATCAATGCTTCCCACAGCGGTTTTCCCTCGAACATATCTTCATTGCTGATATAGATACGCAGTACTTTGCGTTTTCCCAAATAGCGTTTCATGGCAACCGATCCTTTGCTTTTCGTTCTTTGTAGAATATTGTAGCCATTTTCTACTTGCTGATCGATTGATCTATCTTTGAAACATCCGGGAAGAATATCTATGGCTCTTTCGGATATTCAGGATGGCACCATTCCTTCCCCAAAGCACAGCATCCCTCAGCGATACCGCTGTTTTTCAGTCCCTTGTCAAACGCCCAATAGTGTGTATAGCTCCCCTTGCGAAGATAATGAAAGACATCCAATACATCCGGAGCGTTGGATGCTTCGGCCTGGGCAATATATCTGTCCAGATCATCAATATCTACCACTTCGACCATACATCCCACTTCCAGTGCATCCTGTGTTGACTGTATCCCTTTGTCATAAAGCATGTTGTAAAGTTCTTGTATCTTTTCTACCGGATATAGACCGTTTCCGATCCCTTCTACAGTGTAAGGAATATCCGTATCGGGATACTGTGTCATATTGAGATCATACTTGATCGCAAGTTCGTTGACGGCTTCAATATGCTTGACTTCAGATTTTGTTGCGATGTTCTTCAGCTGGTTTACCGGCTGTATTTTGTAAATATTGAGATAAACATCATGCGCCAGTCCCTCTTCGCTGTACATATAGGTAATGAAATCTTTCAATTCCTGGGTCAAAGCAGATGTACCCACATCGCCATCTCCTGTTTCTGAATCAGTATTTGTTGCACTGGAACCACACCCAAGCAAACCGAAAACCGCGGCTGAAAACACTATATTTCTTAATAAATGATCTTGCATCGTATATCTCCTCATATAATTCTTTACATCATATCAAGAGACTATGAACCCAGTATGAACTACTGTGCTCCCTGTTTCTCTTTTTCAAGAACAAGTTTTTTCTTCATATCGAACTTTTCCAAATAGCGTTTGATAGAACGGTGCAGGTCTTCATCTTTTATAGGCATTTTTTGTTTCATGGAAAATTTTGAGAAAAAAGGTGCAGGCATGATAGAAAATTCTTTTTTCGGTGATTTCATATAGGTGAACATGGCTGCTTCCATACGTGCATCCGTACTGTATTTCATCAAATATCTTTTATAGATAAGCGCACTGGGGATCTGTTGTTTTTGGTGGCAGGAAAGACAATTCGCCTGCAGCATACCCTTCTCGTTCCCTCTATCTCCTGCGTACAGGAAAAGGCTCATAAAACCTATGATCCAGATTATTTTTCCCATGTGACCCTCACTTCGGTTCCTTTGTTCTCCTGAGAATCGATCGTCAGGACGAACCCATAGGCATGTACCACCTGATTGACGATATCCAGCCCAATACCAAAACCGCCTTCACTGCTGTCGGCACGTTTGAAGCGCTCCAGTATCATACGTATATTCTCCTTTTTGATACCTATCCCTGTATCTTTGACGCTAAAATAGGTAGAAGATACAGTGACCGTCAGTGTACCTCCTGTTTTATTGTATTTGATCGCATTTGAAAGAAGGTTGTCCGCCAGACGCAAAGCATCGTTCCTGTCTATCTGAAGTATCACGTTCTCTGCAATATCTCTTTGCATCTTCAGGGATTTTGCTTCTGCCATAGCCGAAAAATATACCATTCTCTCCTCCACCAGTCTGCCCATATCCAACGATACGATATTGCGGTGGTACTGATGGTTCAAATTCAGGTAGGTCAGATCGTCATAGATACGGCTCAGTGTCCGGGAAGCCAATTCAATACGTTTGAGTTCCGTACTTCTCTCTTCTTCTTTGCCAAAGGTCTCTATCATTTCAATATTGGTCAAAATGGTACTGATAGGCGTATTGAGCTCATGGGTCGTATCTTGAATGAAGCGATTCATCTGGTTGAGAGAATCACGCATAGGTGCGACAAAGAGCCTGCCAAGATAATATCCGAGCAAGGAAAAGATGATACCCGCGATCAGCATAAAAATAAAAATATTCTTTTGCAGGGCTTCAATGGGCGCATCATTCACAGCTTGTGCCACCAGAAGGTATGCCGCTCCCAGAAAATAGGGTTCAACATGTGCCATGTAGTAGAGGGTATCTTTTTTCTCCAGGTGTGACAAAGAAGGTGCTTTGGGGAAAGAGCCGAAGATATAGTGTTTGTCGACATCATAAATGGCAGATTTGATATGCGGGTCGTTGGGGTAGACCAGTTTTTCCGTATTGGCATGGTGCAGATTTCTCAACTGTGTCTGTATGTGTTCCGCCTCATACTCCAGGGTTTCTCTCTGCCTGTCCAATATGTGATGTTTGCTAGAGACATAAAAGAGCCAGGAGGCGATGGAAAAAAGGATAAAAGTAGAGGAAAGATAGATCAGCAAAAACCTGATCAGGCTTCGTTTTTCACTTCTTAACAAAACGGTACCCTATATTTTTGACGGTCTCTATCTCCTCTTTGCCGATATGCGCACGCAGGGTTTTGACATAGGTACGCAGTGATCCGGGACTGGGATCTTCATCGTATCCCCAAAGGGTTTCATTGATCTTTTCATAGGAGAGCAGTTCATTGGGGTGCTGCAAAAAAAGAGAAAGCAGTTTGAGTTCTTTTGTCTTCAACGAGACTCTGCGTCCTTCATAGGTCAGCTGCATCTCCTTCGTATCGAAAAGAAGCCCTTTGGAGAGGGGTATTTTCTCTTCATGTGTCCCGAACGTACGTTTAAGCAAAGATTCCACCCTGACCAAAAGTTCCTTCAGGGCAAAAGGTTTGCGTATATAGTCATCACATCCCGCAGAAAATCCTTTTTCCACATCATCGACACTGTTCAGAGATGTGATAAAAATAGCCGGGATCTCCCGCCCCTCATCCCGTAAAGATTTCAAAAATTCAAAACCGTTCATCTGCGGCACTTTGACATCCAACAGCATCAGGTCTATCGTTTTTTCATACACAATATCCTGTGCCTGAAAGCCGTCATACGCACAGTAAACCCGGTAACCGTTAAACTCCAGGAACTGCTTTACCGTATCGCTCAGTTGCAAATCGTCTTCAAGCAGAAGCAGTGTAGCTGTCATTTTTTGCCTTTGTTCTTATTGATGTATCATATACTATTAAGATGAATTTTATATGAACCATAGGTAGATACGCTGTATTATACGGCCGCTCTGCCACATAGTTCACATTCGATTCATACAGCCGGGTTATAATACGCATAATACTCGCTTAAGACAACACTGGATAATAAGTATTTTTAGTTAGGATATACAGAAAATTTGGAGACGGGATGAAAAGAACATTATGGTTTGCGGTCTTGCTCGGGGCAACAATGCTTTCGGCGCAGACACTGACACTCCGGACAGCTATTGCCAAAACACTGGCACACCATCCGGATGTCAAAACGTTCATGCTCCGTATACAGCAGGCGGAGCAGGGTTACAATGCAGCTTATGCCGATTACCTGCCGCAGCTTGATCTCTTGGCATCCTACAGCCCCCAGACCACTTATGCCCTGCCTGTCAACGGTATGTTCCATACCGTTGACGATACAGGATGGAATGCCGGAGTGACCGTACATCAAAAAATATGGGATTTTGCAAAGACCGCAGCATTGGTCGAAGCTTCGAAAACACAGGAAGATATCTCCCGGCTTTCACTCGGGGAAGCGAAGGCGCTGCTTGCCTACAAGGTCAAATCCCTCTATGAACTGCTGGTCGTACAGCGCGAAGCCGTCAAAGTCCGGCAAAACGACCTCAAAACCAAAAAAGCATTTTATGCTCAGTCTCAGGCGCTGGTCAAACAGGGGTTGAAAACCCATGCCGATGCCAGCCGTTTTCTTTCCTCTGTCTATGCCGCCGAAGACAATCTCGCCATTTCCAAAGCTGCTTTTGAAAAAGCAAAAACCTCACTCTCGCTCTATATGGGGATTCCGATAGAAAGTCAGGTGAAACTGCAAAAGGGTGCGCTGAAAAAAAATACACATGTGAAGAAAAACATAGAAAGAGACGTCCTGTCAAGCAATTACCGGGCAAAGATAGATCTGCTCTCCATCCACAAACAGGCGCTCATCCACCAATCGACAAAATCTGCACAATACGGTTCCGTAGACCTTGTCGCTTCACACAACAGGTTCGATACCCTCAACAGTTACAATTCCGATTATGTCGGGGTAAGCTACAGTGTACCGCTCTATACCGGCGGGAGAATGACGGCACAGGAGCAGCAGGCAAAGATAGGATACGAGATCGCAAGGGAGGAGAGGGACTCCACGCTTTTGGGACTGAAAGAAGAGCTGCGCTCACTGCTGATCGATATCCGCCGTTACAGCAAAACCATCAAAGCCAAAAAAGCACAGCTTGTCTCTGCACGAAATACACAAAAAGAACTTGAAGCCCGCTACAAAGAGGGGCTTTCAACCTATATTGAAGTACTCGACAGTACCGCACTCGTACTCAATGCCCAACTGAGCCTGCTCGAAGCCTACTATTCGAGAAGTCTTGCACTCGACAGGATCGAATACCTGAAAGGAAACATCTGATGCGCACTTCACTCAAATATACCCTTGCCGCTGTGCTGCTTGCTGCCGCCATACTCCTCTTTTACAAAAAGGTCTATCTGCCCAAGACCACGTATGAAACTACCCAGGCCACACGGGGTGACCTTCATGTGGCAGTGTACGGCATAGGCAATGTCGGTGCCAACCATATCTACGACATTACGGCACAGACCGGCGGGAAGATCCTCTCCATTCTCACAGATGAAGGTCATTGGGTCAAAAAAGGGGATCTGCTCGTCACCATCGACAGTGTAGACATTCCCCAGCTGCTCGATGAGGCGAAGATCGCATCCCAAAAAGCCCGCTCCGAGTACCTGGCGAGCCAAAAAACACTCGATTCACTTCGGGCACAAAAAGTACTGGCACAGATCACTTACCGACGTTATGCAAAGCTGAAGAAAGAGTCATTTGCCTCGAAAGCGGAGTATGACAAAGCCAAAGCCGATCTTGAGGTGATCGAAGCACAGATCGCAGCATCCCAGGCGCAGATAGACGCGGCTAAAATGGAAATTTCCCGATCGCAAAAGGCTGCAGAGGCACTTCAAGAAAAACTTTCCCGCTATATGGTCCATTCGCCTGTTGACGGCTATGTGATCGCAAGGAAAGCGGAAGTCTCACAGAGCGTGCTGCCTTCACAGAGCATTTTACAGATCGTAGATCCCAAAAGTGTCTGGGTCAAAACCTATATCGACGAAACGATCAGCGGCAGCGTCAAAGTGGGTCAGAAAGCGACGATAAAACTGCGTTCACAACATGAAAAACGCTTTGGCGGCACGGTCAAACGGATCGTACCGCAAAGTGATGCCGTGACACAGGAGAGAGAAGTGGATGTCGCTTTCGATACCCTGCCCATGCCTTTCTACATCAACGAACAAGCCGAA
>JALSTF010000104.1 GCA_026983895.1 Sulfurovum sp. | reverse complement strand
TTCCCTGGCGATCGCCATCCTGATCGCTACCTTCCTCCTTTTCCTTTCCTGGGACAGGGACCGGCAAAAGATCGAAGAGTTTAAACGCTATCAACTTATCTCCATTACTTTTCTTTCCAACCTTCAACTCGGCCCGGACAAAGAAGCGCTTGAAAAACTGTATAAAAAACTGCATGTCAGGCCTTTGGGTCCCAAAGAAGTCTTGCTGCTGAAAAAGAAGATCAGGAAAGATGGCAAGACCATTTTTACCGGAGGGTCGAATGCAGGGCGTGTACGTGTTTTCGATATCAACGGGGAGCATTACATCTATGTGCAGCGCATGTCATACAATCTGATGCTTAAAGACGACCTCCCCGATACCCACCGTTTTGAAATTGCCATAACAATAGGGGTATTTCTTATTTTCCTGCTGCTTCTGCTGTATCTGGCCGTACTCAAAAAACTCTATCCGCTCAAAAAACTGCATAAAGAGATACAGCGTTTTGCCCAGGGCGATATGAACCTCCGTATCACTTATGAACATGACGATGAGATAGGGAAGATCGCCAAAAGTTTTGATGACGCCATCTGCCATATCAATGAATTGAGCGCTTCGAAAAACCTTTTCATGCGCAATATGATGCATGAGCTTAAAACACCCATTACCAAAGGGCGTATCGTAGCAGAAATGCTGGATGATGAGAGTACCAAGAAAGTGCTTGTCCGCGCTTTTGAGCGTATGAATGAACTGATCTCCGAACTTGCCGAGATAGAGAGGGTCACCACGCAGAGTTTCGAGCCCAATATGGAATATGTCACGCTTGAAGAGGTGATCGAAAAGAGCCAGGAGATGCTGATGGCCGACAAGAGCTGCGTCAAGATAGAGATCGAGAACAAAGCCCTGACCACCGACATCAAGTTCATGGCACTGGCGATCAAGAACCTGCTCGACAACGGGATCAAATACGGCAAAGGCAAATGTGTACTGCTGCGCACCAATGACCGTTTCATCGAAGTCGTGTCCGAAGGAGAAGCACTCATACATCCTTTAAAGTACTATACCGAACCGTTCTCGCAGGCAGAGAAACGAAGCAGCGGTTTTGGGCTGGGGCTTTACATAGTCGACAGTATCTTGAGAAAACTGGGGTATAAACTGGGGTACCGTTATGAAGAGAGGAAGAATATTTTCATGATAGAACCCGATATGAAAAGGCGCTTCGGTTAGACATTTTCTGCTGATCACTCACGCAATGCATCGGCAATGAGTTCCAGTGGATTCTTGAAGACCGTTTCCACTCCCGCATGGTTCATCGATTCGCTGATCTGCACACGGCAGGCGGAACATTCGGCAGAAACATAGTGCGCTTTGGTCTCTTCGATCATGGCCGCTTTTGGTTTTCCCGCTGCTTCGGCAAAGTGAAATTTCTCTGTCTGCATCGTCACTCCGCCAAAACCGCAGCAACGGTTGGGGTCGGACATTTCGACCATTGGGTAGTTGGGGGAGAGCAGGTTTCGCGGTTCTTCGTAAATGCCCTGTACTTTCCGAGCATGGCAGGGGTCGTGGTAAGTGACGATCTCATCGAACCGTCTGCCATTCTTCTCCAGCATCTCTTTAAGATTGGTGTTGTCGTGCAGCCATGCTGTGGCCATATGGATCTTTTCGCCGACCTTTTGGGCACGCTCTTCCCATTCGGGCAACGCGTGGTTCTTGAAGAAAACCTGCCAGTCATGTTTGACCATCGCCGAACAGGTCGCTTCGGGAATGAGCATCGCGTCACACTCATCCATGAAGCTTTCGAAATATTCGATATTCTTTTTGGTCATATATTCAACGGAACCTACATCGCCGGTAAAGTAGGCAGGTGCCCCGCAGCAGAGCTGCTTTTTAGGGATGAAAATATCGATATTGAGTTTGGAAAGTATCTCTACCAGGCTATCTCCTATCCCCTCATAGTTGTAGTTCCCCAGGCAGCCGATGAAGATGGCGACACGCTGCTTCTTCTCTGCTTTTTGAGGTGCAGGGATCTCTTCGGGGTATTTGTTCAGGAAGGAGGTTTTCATCATAGAAGGGATGAGCCTTCCTTTTTTCATCATCGGCAGAGCAAAACGAGACCGAAGCCCTCTGCCTTTATGGTCTTCTGCCAGTGCGCAGGTTTTGAACATGAAGCCGAATTTCATGACGAAATCCATGATCTTTCGGTGTCTCAGAAGGAAAAAGAAGCCCCGTTTGAACCAGGCGATGCCGTATTTGTCGGCAATATCCGCACGTACCTCTTCGATGACCATATCCGTAGCGAGGGAGTTGGGGCAGACATCGACACAGTTGGTACAGAGAAAACAGCTTTCAAAAATGCTCTTTGCATTTTTGTCCAGCTCAAGCTGACCACGCTGATATGCCCCCAAAAGGTCAATAAATCCGCGCGGTGAGGTTGTCTCGTCCGGATTGATCTGATGGATCGTGCAGACAGGGATACACTTCCCGCATTTGATACAGTCATCACTGGTAGCAGTGAAGTTGAAAATGTCTTCGGGTTTTTTCAAGCTGATTCCTCTCTTTTGGTTTTTTTATTTCAATAGAATATCATAAAACGCGCAGGGTGGGTTCACCCACCTTTTAACCAATATATCACATGATACTAAAAGGTGGATAAATCCACCCTACGAGGATGATGTAATTTTTAAACAGTTTTAGAGAAGCTTTTCTTGTTCCCGCCGTACTGGTGCATGTAGGCATCGAACGGCATAGCGATGTTCCTGATGAGCAGTGTGCCTGTCGGGCTGACGGAGATCTTTTCTTCCGCAACGGTCACAAGATCGGCTTCTTCGAACTCTCTTAATGCTTCAAGCGCATCGGCGAAATAAGTATTGAAGTCAATGCCGTGCTCCTTTTCCACGCGTTTGATATCGATAGAGAAATTCGCCATTAGTTCCATAATGACCGATTTTCTGATATAGTCGTTGTCGCTCAGTTCCACACCGCGCTCAAAGGGAAGCTTCCCTGCATCGATAGCTGCTTCGTATACTTTCATATCTTTGGTATTCTGCGCATAGTAGCGGCTGCCTTCGCCAATGCTTGTCAGGCCGATCCCGATGAGGTTCGCACCGCCTTTGGTGGTGTAGCCCTGGAAGTTCCTGTGGAGTTCCCCTTTGGCGATGGCAGCGAAAAGTTCATCTTCGGGTTTGGCGAAGTGGTCCATTCCGACCATTCTATAGCCATGGTTCTCAAAAAATTCGATCGTATACTGGAAGATCTGCAGTTTGACATCCGGTGCGGGCAGG
>JALSTF010000103.1 GCA_026983895.1 Sulfurovum sp. | reverse complement strand
GCTTATAATAATGATAAATATCCATATCATTTCGTAGGTGGAAGTAATATTGAACATATGAGCTACACTCCCTTACTCTGGAACGGATTGAGATATAATGGGCGACTTAGTGGTGGATATTGCAATTTTGCTCCAGCAGGTAACTGTACGCAAGCTGGGATAAATTTTAGGGTCGATATTTATGATGGTATAGTATCAAAAAAGACATATATACAACGATACCGAAAAACCTGTGACCTAAACGACACCAACTTCCCAACACCTGCAATAAATCAAATAGAAGTATTGCCACATTGGACAGACAAAGATACAAACCTTACCCAAACATGTCATGAGCTCAATGGTACAGTAGAAGACAGACGTGTTTCTTGTGTTATGGAACACCGTTGTGTGAAAGAAACACAAACATGTCCTACAGAACGTAACGAACCCATCTCCTCCTATGTCTCCCCAAGAGACGGCTCTTTCCATGAAGACATAGCCCTTAGTGGCACAGATTTTGGTTTGCACTACAGCTCTGCTGAGTGGAACAGTACCAAAGTAGCCCATGGTTGGGCT
This sequence comes from Sulfurovum sp., assembly GCA_026983895.1. Classification (GTDB taxonomy): domain Bacteria; phylum Campylobacterota; class Campylobacteria; order Campylobacterales; family Sulfurovaceae; genus Sulfurovum. The sequence continues at coordinate 14,662 of JALSTF010000103.1, read as the reverse complement.
GTGAGTAGCCATGCGTGGCTTGAGGGTAACAGACTGCACTATGGGTCTGGCTCTGTAAGGGTGGTAGATACCTCTACCCATGAGGGCAATCTGACTGTGGTATTCTCTGGCAGTGCTGAGATGCTTTTTGATGCCGATGGTAAACTCCAAAACATCAGAGACCTCTACACAAAAGAGATAAAAAGTACTTTTGGGTACGATAATATGGGTAGATTGGTAACACTGACCGATATTTATGGAGAAATTTCAATCATAGAACGAGACAGTAACGGTACAGTCACTGCTATCGTCGCTCCTACGGGGCAAAGAACGCTTTTAAGTGTCGATGCTAAGGGCGATTTGGTAGAGGTGCAGTATGAAGATACCTCTTCTTATGCCTTTGAGTATGCACGTCACCTGATGACAGTAGAGACAGAACCAAACGGCAATCGTTTTTTACACTTCTTTGATGACAGTGGCAATGTGGTTAAGGTGATAGATGCAGAACAGGGTGAGTGGAATTTTTCTAGTGCCAGTGACAGCACCCAAGGCTCACACACCGTTACACGTGCCAGTGGTGATGTGGTAGTCTATACCCATCACTTTTTAGAAAACAACGCGACTACGCTTACCAGCCAAAAGCTTTTACCTACGGGTGATGTAGTCACTTACGCCAACACTTTAGACGACAGCCAAAGTAGCACCACCTCTTGTGGCATGGAGACGGTGAACATCTACCGTAAAAATGCAGACGGTACGCTCTACCGTGACCCTTACACCCAAAGAAGAGAACTAGAGAGTAGCCGTGTCACGACACCAAGTGGATTGAGTAAGCTGACGACTTTTAGTACCAACTACTACACTAAAAATGATGGCACGCTCAAGCGTATAGACAGACAAGCCAGCACCAACGGCAAACCCACCCTCCAAAGAAAAAACCTAAGACTGCACAGAGATGTAAGCATCTCAGCACTGGGCAAACGCTCTGTTTTACAGTACGATGCGCAGATGAAAAACCTGCTATGGACAAAAAGTTATGGCTTGTTTAAAACCCATTACAACTACGATGCCCAAGGCAGAGTCACCCAAAGCCGTACAGGCAACAGGGTTACCCACTACAGCTATGACAGCAGAGGAAACCTAGCAAGCATTACAGACCCACTGGGCAAAACCACTACCTACAGCTATGACAGCAGAGACAGAGTGGTACAAACCACCTACCCAGACGGCACGACAGAAAGCTTCGCGTATGATGCCAACTCTAACCTCGTAACACGTACTGTGCCAACGCCAGCAGACCACAGCTTCGGCTACAACGGTGTAAACAAACGCACAAGCACCACAAGCCCAGAACAAAAACAAACCACCTACACCTACGACAAACAAAGACGTGTCACAAAAGTGACTAAGCCAAGTGGAAAAACCGTAGAGACCAACTATGTAAACGGTAGAGTAGAAAGCATCGTGACACCTGAGGGAACAACCAACTATGCTTATGCCTGTCAAAGCAACGTAAGCAGCATTACCCAAGGGAGTGAAAACTTTAGTTTCACCTACGATGGCACGCTAATAACAAGTATCATCCAAAGTGGCATACTCAACCAAAACATAAGCTATACCTACAACAATGACTTTAATCCTACAAGCATGACCTACGCCAACCAAACAGAACACTACACTTACAACGCAGACAATGAAGCAGTAACCATAGGCAATTACACCCTGACAAGACAAAAGAAAAACAGAGTCATCAAAGTAAGTGATGGTATCTATACCCATATAAGCAAATATAACCGTTATGGTGAACTGAAACATCAAAAAGACAACATACTAAAAGTAAGACTCTTTAGAAACAAAGCAGGACAGATAGTCAAAAAAGTAGAAAAGCTCAAAGGAGAAAGAAAAAAAGTATATCGTTACAGTTACGATGAAAGAGGCAGACTCGTTAAAGCCTGTAGGGTGGGATTGCCATCCCACCAAGGATGTGAACGCTATACCTACGACAACAACGGCAACAGAGCATCTGCTCAAGTATATGGTACAACTATTACAGCTTCGTATACACTAGATGACAACCTCGTCACCTACGGACAAAACAGCTATCTCTACGATGAAGACGGCTACCTTATAGAAAAGACCACGCCACAAGGTACGACTACTTATGCTTACGGAACACGTGGAGAGTTAAAAGAAGTGCTTACGCCAACTAAGACCATCACCTATAAACACAACGCCCTCAACCAAAGAGTAGCCAAGTTGGTTGATGGTGTGATTGTTGAAAAGTATTTATGGGCTAATTTGACTACACTTCTTGCAATGTATGACGCAAACGACAACCTCAAACAGAGATTTGAATACGCAGACCAAAGAATGCCTATAAGCATGACAGATGCTAATGGTACAAAGTATTACCTGCATTACGACCAAGTAGGTTCACTCCGTGCAGTTAGTAGGGTGTTGTCCCCCGACAACACCTTGAAAGTTGTAAAAGAAATAGTGTATGATACTTATGGTAATATAATAAACGATACAAATAGTTCTTTCAAAGTACCCTTTGGCTTTGCAGGTGGACTGTACGATGCAGACACCAAGCTCACACGCTTTGGGTACCGTGACTATGATGCTTATACTGGAAAGTGGACAGCCAAAGACCCTATTGGGTTTAGTGGTGGGGACTCGAATTTGTATGGGTATGTGTTGGGGGATCCTGTGGATTTGGTGGATCCCCTTGGTTTATATGAGTGTAAATTTACATGGCCTTTTAAATTTCCATACAAATGCACACATGTAAGAAAAAATCCTAAAAATAAATATATTTGCAAAAAAATGAATGAAAAGTGTGAAGAATATGCCAGGAAAATATATGATACTTGTATGCAAACTTATCCTAGTCCCGCAAAAACTACGCCATGCTCAATGTTGTATCTTGATATGCTAAAAGCATGTAAAAGTGAAAGTAATAAAATTCCTATCTGCAAGGAGGATCCATGCGAAAAAGAGAAATGATTTATTTGTTTATTATAGCGGCATTGGCATTCCTTGCAAGCTATTACTATATGGGAGCTAAAGGTTTTGAAGCAGATCTCAATAAATGGGGAAAGCAAAACAATAGCCTTAATCTAGAACGAGATTTTGAGCTTTACAAGGCTTTAAAAGACAATAATATAACGACACTAAAAAAGAATTTAGATCTTAATTTTATGTTTCATCTATCCGCAATAGAAAAAGATGGTATTGTTGATATGCTAGACATGCAAAACATAAACAGGCTATGTCAAAAATACAATCTCGTTGAGATGCAATTCAAAAGTGAATATAAAAAATTATACCCATCTTCCATAAAAGATTTAGATTCATTTTGTAAAAGAATATAAGGGTCTATCATTATTCTTCTCTGGCTCCCACGTTGCACGTGGTAGCCCACACACAAGCCAAAACACGTTAAAATAATCCATGTCAGAGAACCCAAAACTCTTACTCTCTAACATCACGACTTCGACAGACTCAGCCACCATCAACGGTACAAACATAGGAATAAAGGGGACAGGCTACTTTTAACAAATTAAAACTGCACCAAATTATGGTATACTATCTATACTAAATGAGAGAGGACGACCTGGAAAAGATGTGTAAATGTAGCCTGTCCCCTTTATCCTTGGGGCAAAACGTTTGAACTGGGCAGGAGAGTTAAAGACAAGATGATGCGAAATGTCTGCGATCTGTCCGATCTCTTCCTCTTTGAATGCCGGAGCATAGGTATGTACTTCTCTGCCGAATGCTTCCGCTGCCAGCCTGGCTTCATGCAGCCCGCTGGCACAGCATCCGTCCAGGTACTCTCTGACAAGGGGAAAGCTTTTCCACAGGGCATAGCCTTTGAGTGCAAGCAGTACTTTCGCGCCGCTTTCCTGCTTGATCCTCCGGAGGATCTCAAGATTGCCGATGAGTTCTTTCTCTTGAAGTAGCCAGCAGGGGGAAGGCAGATTTTCTATTTTTTCAGGATTCATTAGGAAATTATAACAATTTTAGTTAAAATATTTGGAAAGTAAATTGTTTTAAAAGGTGTAAGGGCATGAAAGCAAGAACCAATGAGAAGACCGGCCACATAAGATTCAGCGAACACAATATTACACTGGTAGCAAAAATGCTCGACAAGTTGAGCAGTACGATCGACATCATGTACTTTTTGATGGAGAGAAGGGAAGAAAGAGGTTTTGTCGCTATGCTTATCAGTGCGAAGGGGATTGATGATATGGAAGGGTTGATCAGGCAGCAGAAGCGTGAAACAGATATCCTTTTCGAGATCGACCCGGATAACAACCTGTATGCACTTGTATGCCAGGATACCAAGATAGACGGCGGATATCATTTTGCCGAACGTCTGATGAAAAAAAGTATGGAAGAGGGCGGCAGTGAAGTGTACTGTACAGAACTGGAAGTGCGCAGTACATCCTATAAGATACGTTATATTATTTACAGGCTGATGGAACTGTTCATCGAGACAAAAGAAAAGGAACAGGCAGGGGAAGTTGTCTTTAAAGCACTGAATTAACAAGTAATTAAGTAAAATTAGGCTAAAATCGCGTCCAAATAATGGCACACGGAATATTCACGTGCCAAAACAGAAATGAAGGAACATCGAAATGAAAAGAACATACCAACCCCATAACACACCAAGAAAAAGAACCCACGGTTTCAGAACAAGAATGAAAACAAAGAACGGCAGAAAAGTGATCTCTGCAAGAAGAGCAAAAGGTAGAAAAAGACTCTCTGTATAATTTGGCTGACGGTATAAGACCATTAGCAAGATCAAGCATTTTACCCGGATAAAGACGAGTAAAGAGTTTAGCAGGGTGTATAACCGTCCTGCAAAAACATGGCATACGCCTTACTTTGTTCTCTTCTACAAAAGTACAGAAGCGTACAAGGTCGGTTTTGTTGCCAGTAAAAAAATAGGAAATGCAGTTCACCGAAATAGAGCAAAGCGTTTGCTGAGAGCACATTTCATAGAAAATATCGATCTGCTCAAAAGCGGATCATATGTACTGGTTGCAAAACCTGCCCTTTTAAGCAAAAGCTTTTTAGAGATTCGAAAAGCCTATCTTCACGCCCTCAAAAAGTGTACTGCCTTACATCATCCTTAGCACATTTTAACAGACGAAAGACTATACTGTCATTCTATATATCACAAAGGTACAATTTTGGAACAACAAGATCTCAACAAGCGGCTTATTCTTGCACTTGCACTCTCTTTTCTCGTATTTGTAGGATACAGTTATCTTTTTACACCCAAACATACTGCTGCAAAGACGGAGCAGAAAACGGAACAAAAAGCGGTCAACAAGGCAACACCGAACTCCCCTGTAACACAATCGAAGGCCAGTGAAGCACCGGCCGATATGGCTCAGGCCCAAAATACGGCACCGGCCACAGCAGCGGGAAAAATGCTTGCGACGGTCACTTCCAAGACATTTAAAATGACCATAGATGAATTCGGGCGTATCTCCCAGTATGAACTGCTTGAAGACAAATACAAGAATGAAGAGGGGCATGATCGTAAGATCCTTGCGCCAAAAGAGGTAAAACCGCTTGAGATCAGGTTTTCCGATATGAAACTCAATGATGAAGCCTTCAAGACGCCTTATACACTTTCCGGCTCTCCGGAAGTGGATGTCAGCACTGCTGCACAGACACTGACCTTGACGCAGAAACTCTCTTCTGTAACGGTAACCAAAAAGATCACCATCAAGCCTGACGGGTCGTATGATATTGATGTAACGACATCGACGCCGGCACCCTATTTCATTACCCCTGGTCACAGGCCTATGGCGGACAGTTCAAGATATATGCTGGTCAGAGGAGCCCTGATTGAAGATGCCGAAGGGATCATCACGACCATTCCTGACGGCGATGCCAAAGGGACTGAAACATTCAAGCATGCGAAGATCGCTTCTGCTTTCGACCGTTATGTCGCAACCATGTTCTATGATTTCAAAAAAGGAATGAATGTTTCCATATTGAAAGTAGGGAAGGATGATCCTTTGATCTTTGTCGAAGGCTCTCCGGATCTGCATCTGGGTGGTTATATCGGTCCCAAAGAGTATACTATTCTCAAAAATATTAATCCTGAGCTGACCAATACGATCGAATTCGGATGGTTCACTTTCCTCTCACGGCCGTTCTTCAAGGTCCTTTTGTGGATCCACGGCATCATAGGGAACTGGGGATGGGCGATCATCCTCTTTACCCTGCTGGTCAAACTGGTGCTTTTCCCGCTTTCCTACAAGGGTATGATGTCCATGCAGAAACTCAAGGATCTTGCACCGAAGATGAAAGAACTCAAAGCGAAGTACAAGGACGATCCGGCGAAACTGAATGCACAAATGATGGAAATGTACAAGAAGAACGGTGCCAACCCGATGGGCGGATGTCTGCCAATGATCCTCCAGATCCCTGTATTCTTTGCACTCTACCGCGTACTTTTGAATGCTGACGAACTTCAGGGTGCAGTATGGATCCACGGTTGGATCGACAACCTTGCCGTAGCAGACCCTTACTATGTACTTCCTGTCCTGATGGGTCTGAGTATGTGGTTCCAGCAGAGGATCACACCGAACAACTTCACCGATCCTCTCCAGGCGAAGATCTTCCAGTGGTTCCCTGTCGGTATGGCTTTGATGTTCATTATCATGCCTTTCCCTTCAGGTCTGGTACTTTACTGGGTCGTGAACAACACCTTTACGATCGGCCAGCAGTTTGTGATCAACAAAGCCTATGCCAAGCATAAAGAGGCTGTGATCGCCGCACACAAGAAGGGAAAGGATAGCTGATGAAGAAAGTTGAAGCACCTACGCTTGAAGAGGCGTATGAGAAAGCTGCAACACAACTCTCCTGTTCCATTACCGATCTTGAATATGAAGTCATACAGTACCCCTCCAGGGGGATACTTGGTCTGTTGAAGAAAAATGCCATCATTGTGGCGACGTGCAAGCGTCCGGTTGTTGCAGAAGAGGTACCTTCCTCCCGGCCGGAAACTCCCAAAACTTTCGAAACAGCAGAAGAGAGTGCAGCGTCCGAGATCATTGCCGCGGTAAAAGAAGAATATCATCCTGAGGCGGCAGTGGTTGAGAAGGATGCCGTACTGGACAGTTTCTTTGAGAGTGGCAAAGAAGAAGAGCCGGAAGAAACAGTGATCGAAAATGTGGTTTATGATGAATTGGCAAGAGTGATCGAAGATGAGCTCAAAGCGCTGCTTTCACACGCCTGTTTCGCTATCGATGTCGTGGAAGTGGATGTCATCGACAATACCGCGCTGATCTTCATAGATGGAGATGATGCGGCACTGCTCATCGGGAAAGAAGGCTACCGTTACAATGCGCTCTCCTATATGCTGTTCAATTGGCTGCACAGCAAATATGAGCTTTATATCAAACTGGAGATCGCGGAATTCCTCACTTCACAGCAGGAGATGATACGCAACTATATCAAACCTGTGATAGAGAATGTGGAGAAGAACGGCAGAGGGAAAACACGCTCTCTTGACGGTATTTTGGTCCAGATCGCCCTTGAACAGCTTCGTGAAGCATTCCCGAACAAGTATGTGGCGATCAAAACAGGGAAAGCAGGCAACAAATTTGTTGTCATCAATGAATTCAACAACAAGAGCCATGCATAACAGTATCGCTGCTATTGCGACAGCCCATGGTGTCTCCTCCATCTCCATTATCAGGGTTAGCGGCGATGCCGCATTGGATATTGCAAAAAAGATCTCCCATCTTGACAGGATCAAACCCCGTTTTGCCCATTTGACCTTCCTTTACAATATCAAAGATGCACTGATAGACCAGGCGATCATGATCTATTTCAAAGCACCTTTCTCCTTTACCGGTGAAGAGATCGTCGAATTTCAGTGCCACGGCGGGATGATCGTGGCGCAGGAGATACTTGATACCATCGTTGCCTACGGTGTCAGGCTGGCTGAACCGGGAGAATTCTCCAAGCGTGCTTTCCTCAACGGAAAGATCGATCTGACAGAAGCAGAAGCGATCTCGAAACTCATTGAAGCCAAAAGTGTGGATGCTGCCAGGATCCTTGCCCGACAGATGAAGGGGGAGTTGAAAATATTCGTCGAGGAAAGCAGGGAAGCACTGCTTCGTTCCCTGGCCTATTCCGAAGTAATGATCGATTATGCCGAAGAGGATATCCCCGAGGATATCATGGAAAATATCGTAGGCCAGCTGGATCGTTTGGGAAGCCAGATAGAAAGGATCGTGGCGGCCAGCCACAGAAGGCGCGGGCTTATAGAAGGGTTCAGGGTGGCCATCATCGGAAAGCCCAATGTCGGCAAAAGTTCTCTGTTGAATGCGCTGCTTTCCTATGAACGTGCGATCGTAAGCGATGTTGCGGGTACAACGAGAGATACGATTGAAGAGCAGGTGCGTATCGGTTCGCATATCATACGGCTGGTAGATACGGCAGGCATAAGAGAATCGGAAGACAGCATCGAAAAGATCGGTATCGAACGTTCCATGCGTTCCGTGAAAGATGCCGATGTGATCATCGCCCTTTTTGATGCTTCGCGCCCTTTCGATGCCGAGGATGCAAAGATCCTGTCTATCATTGATGTACAGCATGACAAGCATGTCATTGCTGCTGTCAATAAATGTGATCTTGAAATGCAGTTCGAACAGGAGAAACTGGAGGAGTATAATCCCATAGAGGTCAGTGCAAAAAAAGGTTTTGTGAAACTGACGGAAAAACTGGAAGCACTTTTGGACGGGATCGGAGAGGGTGAAGAACTGATGCTGATCTCTGCACGCCAGATTGAGGCAGTGAAGAGGGCGAAAGAGGCGATAAGCGAAGCAAAGGAGCCTCTGAGGAGGGGAGAACTGGAATTTTTTTCCTATCATCTTCAGGAAGCGGTGAAGGCCATATCCTCTATTTCCAAGCCTTATGACAGTGAAGAGATCCTGGACAAGATGTTCGGTGAATTCTGTCTGGGAAAATAGAATGCATTACATTGACAGGATCATGCAGGTAAAAGATATCGAACTTTATCTGATCGTCATACTTTTCCTTTTTGTACTCTGGTTCATACGCAATACGGTCAAATATTATCAGGGTGAAAAGCGCAAGATAAAGAATCTGCACCGTTTCGCCAAAGAGGGTGAAGCCAAGGCGCAGCATGACCTGGCACAACGCTACCATAAAGGGAATTTTGTCAGGAAAAATTGCGAAAGGGCCGCTTTCTGGTATCAGAATGCGGCATTGAAAGGTGACGAAAAGGCCAAAGGGCATCTTGAGAATTTTTTAAAGAACCACCAGAAGAAAAAGTGTTAATAGTGTATAATGGCGCCAATTTATTACAAGGAAACGGATCTATGACAAAAAAACGCTTCTATGCATCCCTTGCAGCCATGATGTTCCTTTTCTCGGGATGTGTCAATGAAAGTCTCACACTTCCGGGAATGGAGTCAAGCCAACAGCAGCCTTCCCAAAGCGGAAATACCTGGGCGGATGAGACAAATATCAATGATGTCTATATCGATGATCTTGATGAAAATACAACAACCGAATCAGAAACAGCGATCACCGAGGAGAGCCCCCAATCCGTTGTGAAGCGTATCCCTTTTCCTTCAGGCGAGTACAGCCGGCTGGCACGTATAGGCAAGGGAACGGTCAAAGGAGCGATCTATGTGACCGATTACAGCGGGAACAGAATTCCTGGGAAAGAGACAAGACTCTATCTCAATCCGGAGACCAGCTATTCCGACCAGTGGTACAGAGAAAGTTATATCGGCGGGAAAAAAATGGAAAAAGCAGATTCAAGACTCTTTAACTATCTGCGTTTCACTGCTTCCGACAATGACGGACATTTTGCTTTTTACGGTGTACCGACGGGAAGCTACTACTTGATAGGGACAGTCAAATGCGGGACGGAATGCGGCTATGATACACCCAAGAACATCCGTATAGCCAAAAAGGTCACTATCCGGGGGAATCAGGTGCTTGAATCGGACCTGGGTAGAACGATCGACTGATATTTTCCTGAACCGGAAGCTTCAGCCTCGAATATACGGAGTCGAAGCCTTCAGGTTCAACTTTCTTATGTGTTCGGATAGGCCTCTTCGAGTTTTTCATACAGTAGTTCCGGTGTGATCTCCGCATTCTCTTCCAAAATACGCTGCATCGTCACATTGTCTTCCTGCCCGTTCCAGATCTTGATATAGCTTCCCTCTTTGTATCCGTGATCCTGCCTGAACTGATTGAGGATATTTTTCCCGACGTAGAGTTTGTAGAGACTGTCCAGATTAAGGCCAGACTGTATGGCGACATCGAGGAAGGCTTCCATCAGTTCGGTCGTACTTCCCTGGCAGAAAAGGACCTTCATCAGATTTTCCACGACTTCTATCTGTTCGTAATAGTCCCTGTCAGCAGGTATGGTTTCTGAAAGAAAAGCGGCATAATTATCGAGTTGGGTGATCGCATTCGAGAGATCTTCGACAGTGCCCAGGTTTTGTATTTTATAATCTTCCAATCCCTGGGACATGATAAAATGCCAGATATCCACAGCTTCTATTTTGATGTTTCCGTAGTCCGGCTGGGCATCGATATTTTTCCAATGCTTCCACGGATAGCTCTCTATGAGTTCCGCACACTCCAGGTAGGTGCAGCGTTTCCAGTCAATGCGTTTCCCGTTCCTGGTGATGCCTTTTTCCCAGCCTTCACCATTGGTCGCGTCATTGAGCTGCTGCTGGAGTTTCAGCATTTGTAGTATTTTGTTCATGTTCACCCTTGCATTATGATTCGTATGACAATTCTACCTTTTCATCACTTATTTATCACTTTTTCAGTAAAATATATCTCTTATTTCACCCCCTACAAAGGACACATTTCATGTCACAACCAGTTGAAAACCTAGACGAAGTGTTAAAGAACCACAAACTCAGCAAAGAGGAATATGAAGATATTCTGCGTATTCTGGACGGACGCCATCCCAATATCGTCGAGATCGGCATCTTTTCTGCAATGTGGTCGGAGCACTGTTCCTACAAATCGAGCAAGAAATACCTGAACGGTTTCCCGACCAAGGCACCCTGGGTCATTCAGGGGCCGGGCGAAAATGCGGGCGTGATCGATATTGGTGACGGGATGGCGGCTGTCTTCAAGATGGAGAGCCACAATCACCCTTCCTTCATCGAACCGTTCCAGGGGGCGGCGACAGGTGTCGGAGGGATATTGCGTGACATCTTCACCATGGGTGCCAGACCGGTAGCCAATCTCAATGCGCTGCGTTTCGGAAAAGTCAGGGGCAGTGATGATACTGCCAAATACCAGAGACACCTTGTGCGCGGTGTGGTAGACGGCATCGGTTCCTACGGGAACTGTATGGGGGTTCCTACCATCGGCGGGGAAGTGAGCTTTGATGAAAGCTACAACGGGAACATTCTGGTCAATGCCTTTTCTCTGGGACTGGTCAAAACAGATGAGATCTTCCTGGGCGTGGCATCGGGTGTGGGGAATCCTGTCATGTATGTAGGATCGAAAACAGGACGTGACGGCCTTGGCGGAGCAGTCATGAGTTCAGACTCTTTTACCGAAGAGTCCAAGTCGCTGCGCCCGACCGTACAGGTGGGGGATCCATTCACGGAAAAACTTCTTCTTGAAGCCTGTCTTGAGCTTTTCAAGACGGATGCGATCATCGGTATCCAGGATATGGGAGCGGCAGGGCTGACCTCTTCCGCATTTGAAATGGCAGGCAAAACAGGGGCCGGGCTCATAATGCATCTGGACAAGGTGCCTGCAAGGGAAGAGGGGATGACGCCTTATGACTTCATGCTTTCAGAATCTCAGGAACGTATGCTTATCTGCGCGAAAAAAGGCAGAGAGCAGGAGATCATCGATATTTTTGAGAAATGGGAACTGGATGTCGCCGTCATAGGCGAAGTGACCGACACGGAAAGAATGGAACTTTTTTGGCACGGAGACAAGGTCTGCGACATGCCGATTGCACCGGTCAGCGAAGAAGCACCGATCCTTGACAGGCCGACGGCAAGGCTGGCTTATCTTGACGATGTCCATGCCAAATCGGTCGATGATTTTGAAAAGGTTTCTGACCAGGAAGCGTATGAAAAACTGCTTGCTTCCCTTGAAGTCGTGGATAAAGCATGGGTCTACAATCAATATGATTCCATGGTACAGACCAATACGACCAAACATCCGGGCAGCCTTGATGCTTCATCTATCCGCGTCAAAGAGAACGGCAGGGCGCTGGCGATGAGTTCGGACTGCAACCCCCGCTACTGCTATATCGATCCCAAAGGCGGTGCAGCACTGGCAGTAGTGGAGTCGGGGCGTAATGTCGCAATGAGCGGTGCACGGCCTCTCTCCATCACAGACTGCCTCAACTACGGGAACCCGGAGAACCCGGAAGTGATGTGGCAGTTCGCCCAGGGCTGCGAAGGCATCAAGGAAGCATGCCAGGCGCTCAATACACCGGTCGTTTCAGGAAATGTTTCCCTCTATAACGAAACCAACGGTGTTTCGGTCTTCCCGACACCTGCCATTGCCATGGTAGGGCTTAATGAGGATCAGAACAAGGTCCTTCCTTCGGCATTCCGTGAAGAAGGGAACAACATCGTCCTCATCGGGGAGACCAAAGGCGAGTTTGGCGGATCACTCTACATCAAAGAGCTTTTTGGCGAGACTGTAGGGAAATTGCCGACGTTTGGCTACGAAGATGAACTGAAGCTTTGGGAGTTGGTGATCACTGCCAACAAGATCGGCATTCTGCATGCCGCCAAAGATGTCAATATCGGGGGTGTTGCCATAGCACTTTCCAAAATGGCCGCAGTCTCCGGAAAGGGGATATCCGCCAAAGTCTCTGTCTCTCAGAGCAGGGATATCTTTGACGAATCGCAAAGCAGGGCACTGGTCGAAGTCAGCGATGCAGACCTGGATGAACTGCTTGCTATCGCTTCGGGACTTGGACTGATGGCTGAAGTCGTTGGCAAGGTCGGCGGTGATGTTGTAAAGGTGAATGATGTGGAGCTTCCGCTCGATACAGTGAAAGATACCTATTTTCATACCTTTTCACGAACGATCGAGCAGGATCTTTAAAAAACATAGAAAAAAGAGGAAAAAATGAGAGCATTATTAAGCGTAAGCGACAAAACAGGCATCGTTGAATTTGCCAGAGGATTGGAAAAACTGGGATGGGAGATCATTTCGACAGGGGGGACGTACAAAACACTTTCGACAGCGGGGGTCAAAGTCATCGAGATCGATGAAGTGACGAAATTCCCGGAGTGCTTTGAAGGGCGCGTGAAGACGCTGAACCCTTTTGTCCATGGCGGTATTTTGCATAAGCGCGGGGACAAAGCACATGTGAAACAGGCAAAAGAACTGGGAGTAGAAGGTATCGACCTGGTCTGCGTCAACCTCTATCCGTTCAAAGAGACGATCGAAAGAACGGACGATTTCGACGAGATCATCGAAAATATCGATATCGGCGGACCGACAATGGTGCGCTCTGCGGCAAAGAACTTTGTGGATGTGCTTATCGTGACGGATGTGAATGATTATGAGGAAGTGCTGGGTGCCCTGGAGCATGAGAATGACAGCATGGAGTTTAGACGCGGACTGATGATCAAAGCTTTTGAGCATACCGCAGCCTATGATTCCATGATCGCCAATTATATGAACAAACGCTATAACAACGGATTTGGAGCCTATCAGTTCATTACCGGAAAGAAAGTCTTTCAGACACGCTACGGGGAAAACCCTCACCAGCAGGGCGCACTTTATGAGTTTGACAGACATTTCACGGAAAACTTCAAGCAGCTCAAGGGCGAAGCGAGTTTCAACAACATCAATGATGTCAACGGTGCACTGAAGATCGCTTCGAGTTTCGGAGATGAAAATGCAGTGTGTATCGTCAAACACGGCAATCCCTGCGGTTTTGCCATCAGAGAGACTTTGCTGGATGCGTATGTGGAAGCGCTTAAATGTGATCCTGTATCGGCATTCGGCGGCGTAGTAGCGGTCAACGGTGTTGTGGACGGGACATTGGCGGAAAAGATGAACGAAATTTTCCTTGAAGTGGTCATGGCAGCGGATTTCACCGCTGAAGCACTGGAGATCTTTGCAAAGAAAAAACGTCTCAAACTTTTTGCACAGGGCGGCAAAAAACTGGTCATGAGCAAAGATTCCCATGACTTCAAGCATGTAGACGGGGGATTCGTTTACCAGAACTCAGACTGCATTTGTGACAATGAAGTACACAATGCTCAGCGAAAATCGGAACTGGCAGCATCCAAGCAGGAGATGAAAGACCTTGAGATCGCCTGGAAAGTGGCAGGTATGACCAAGTCCAACTGTGTGGTCTATGTCAAAGACTCTGCCATGGTCGCTGTCGGCATGGGAATGACAAGCCGCGTGGACGCTGCACAGTGTGCACTTAAAAAAGCAAGAGAGATGGGGTTGGATGTCAGCGGTGCCGCTATGGCATCCGAAGCTTTCTTCCCCTTCAGGGATTCGATCGATGCGGCTGCTTCGGCAGGTGTCAAAGCCATTATTGAACCGGGAGGCTCCATCCGTGACGATGAAGTGATAGAAGCAGCCAACGAGCACGGTATTTCACTCTATTTCACGACAGTGAGGCACTTTCTGCACTAATCGCAAGCTT
>JALSTF010000102.1 GCA_026983895.1 Sulfurovum sp. | reverse complement strand
GGCTCCGTGCTTGAAGCGCTCTTTGGCGATGGAGGCAAGCTTTTGGCTTATAGTGTGCTCCTGCTTCAGCTGCAGGGTGCGCTTGCTCTGGTAGATATAGGCTGTATAGAGATGTTCGAGTTCTCTTAAAAATCCCGCCTTGCCCTGTGCCGCATAGGCACGCTGAAGCAGTTTACGTGCCTGTGCTTTCTGTGTCAGGGCACTGTAATACCCTCCGGTACGAATAGGTTGGGAGTAAGAGGCCCTGTATCCGAAACGGCTGCCACCGATATCAGGGTTGAAACGGCTCGTTTCGAGTTCAAGGGTGGGGTTGTCTGCAAGCATCAAGATATCACTCTCTTTTTGTGCTGCATCGAGGGTGAGCCGGTTGTTTTGGAGTATTTTCGAATGTTTCAGTACATTCTGTTTGAACTGCCGGTAGTTCATACCGAAAAGGGTGAGGGAGCATGTCATAAAAAGCAATAAGATCTTTTGCATTATTTTACCTTTGTATTGAATTTTTCTGGAACGATGACCGATCCGTCGAGAGCATTGATGTAAAGTATGCACTTTGCTGTTGTGGCGATATAATAGAGCATACGTCCCTGATGGGTAAGCTTTAATGAAATATTTTTCTCTTTGCAGTGTTTTACAGCGATCTTTTTTGCCTCATTTTCATCGATTTTATGCAGTTTATGTGCATGTGTGTCGCCGCTATGTCTCAGCGTAGGCCGTTTGTTGTAGGTATGGAGACTCTGATGCTCCATGGGTGACATGGTCTCCGCACCCAAAAAAGTCAGCAAGGTGAAAAATAGTATGTGTTTCATGGTGAAATCCTTTAGGGCACCTATTATTAGAGGTGCCCTTTATTAAATAAGCCCATGCCGTAGCAGAGCGGTGTTCTTTGAAGAGAACTATGGTGTTGAAAAAAGGATCAGGCTATAGGAGGTTTGTTTTCTGTCTCTTTGAAAGGAGGGTGGTAACTCAGAAGTGTTGCAACAGGATGTTCCGTATAATCCGGGTGCCCGATATATACGACAGGAGAAGTAATGATCGCAGCCATATGAAAAAGATGGTGAAAGTCGCAGAGGTCATGGCACTCCTGGCTCTGCGTCATTTCATTCACATATTCGCTTACGGTCTCATGGGTACAGTGGTCTTCCGCCGCAATGATGGAAGCATGGGATATGTTGAAGAACAGCGATAAAAGGAGTAGAGATCTTATCCATAGACTTTTCACCTGCTTCCTTCCTCTTCCATTTGACATACTATACCCAAATTTGCTAAAACCAAAAGCGTATACCGCCAAGAAAGGATGTTTCATTCAGCGGATTGTAGGTTCGGGTATTGCCGAACGTTTTTTCCCAGGTCACCCCGATGTAGGGTGCGAATTCGCGTACGAATTCGTAACGCAGGCGCAGTCCCGCTTCCATGGAGGAGAGTCCGCTTCCCGTCTGCATTTGCGGGTCATCCTTGCTGTAGAAGTCGGCTTCTACGGACGGGGTGAGTATGAGCTTCTGCGTGAGGAGCGCTTCATACTCCGCATCGAACCTGAGGCCGATATTGCCTTCGCTGTTAAGAAGCAGCGCGGCCCGTGTCTCAAAAAAATAGGGGGCAAGTCCTGCAATAGCGATCTCTCCCCAGGTCCTTGATGCATCAGCATTCTTGTCGTAGGCGACCCCTGCCTGTATGTCCCAGAAAGGCGCGATGGCGCGGGAGTAGACCAGCTCGTTCTGACTCCACTCCAGACCGTCCGATGTCGCGGCACCCTGCGAGTAGAGATAGAGCTTGTCGATGTCGTAACCGGCATAGAAACTGCCTTCCCATTCACGGCTGTTGTCATCATTGTTGAGTATCTCGAACTTGTCCATGATGAGCATGGTACGCAGCGGGTCATCCGCGCCTGCGGCAGAAAGTGTCTGTGTCATTGCAGCGGCAGCGGCCAATGTTAATAGTAATTTTCTCATTTTCATCTCCTTAGGCCACAACGACTTTTCTGAACATCCCTGCCATGTGGTAGAGCAGGTGGCAGTGGTAGGCCCATCCGCCTTTGGCATCGACAGTGACGCGGTAGCTGATCTTGGCTCCGGGCTGAACGATGACGGTATGTTTGCGTACCAGGTGGTTGTCATCACCGGTTTCGAGGTCGCTCCACATACCGTGCAGGTGCATCGGGTGGTTCATCATCGTATCGTTGATGAAGGTGATGCGAAGCCGTTCGCCGTAATGAAATCGCAGTGGTTTCGCATCGGCATACTTGATACCGTTGATCGACCACATATAGCGTTCCATATTGCCTGTCAGATGCAGGACGATCTCTCTGTCGGGTTTGCGTGCATGGCGGGTGGAGTAGCGGTTCTTGAGGTCGGCATAGGTCAAGACCCTCCGGCCGTTGTGCCGCAGACCCACACCGGGATCTTCCAGTCTGTATTTGGGGTCCATCGCCATCATGGTACTCTGTACCCCTTTGGCCATTGGCAGTTTGGTAATGGGGTATTTCTGCGCTTCCATGGCGGACCATCGGTATTTTTTCATAGGCATTTTCATGCCTTTCATACCTTTGTTCCCCATATTCTTCATAGCCATGCCCATGTCGGTCATGGTCAGTGCCTGGGGTTTGTCCATTTTGGGCGCTTTGGCAAGCATGGCGGCATCGGGGGTCAGAGAGCCCAGTGCATAGCCGCTGCGTTCAATGCTCTGTGCGAAGATCGCATAGGCTTTGGCACTTTTGGGCTGGACGATCACATCGTAAGTCTCTGCCACCCCGATACGGAATTCGTCGACCGAAACGGGTTTGATGTGGTTCCCGTCGGCCGCCACGACCGTCATTTTAAGCCCCGGTATGCGGACATCGAAGAAACTCATCGCCGCACCGTTGATGAAACGCAGGCGTATCTTCTGCCCTTTTTTGAAGAGTGCCTTGAACTGTGTGGCGGGGTTGTTCCCGTTCATCAGGTAAGTGTAGGTGTATCCTGTCACATCGGAGAGGTCACGGTCGCTCATACGCATCCGGTTCCACATAGCACGGTCGTCAAAGGCTTTGCCCAAGCCTTTTTCCTTCACTTCCGAGAAGAAATCTCCGACGGTACGCTGGTTGAAATTATAGTAGGCGCTTGAGAGTTTGAGTTTTCTGTAAATGCTGGCAGGTTTTTCATCGCTCCAGTCCGAGAGGAGTACAACATAGTCCCTGTCGTAACGAAAGGGCTCTTTTCTTTTAGGCTTGATGACGATGGCACCGTACATCCCCGTCTGCTCCTGGTAGCCTGAATGGCTGTGGTACCAGTAGGTCCCGTGCTGGCGCACTTTGAAGCGGTAGGTGAAAGTCTCACCCGGGGCGATACCTTTGTAGCTGATGCCGGGT
>JALSTF010000101.1 GCA_026983895.1 Sulfurovum sp. | reverse complement strand
ACTTTCACTCTCTTTCCCAACAGCAAGCCTTTGCGCAGATACGTCGAGCAGTTCATTCTGCGGCGCTTCACCGCTTTCTTCACATACTTTCCAGAGTGTATCTTCTTTCAGCATTTCAAGAGGAAGTTGGCGTATCAGTACGGAAGAAGTTTCCAGATGGATGTTCTCATGTTCGATCCCCATCAGTATGACCCACCAGGGAGATGCCTGTGTGATAGGCAGGGTCAAAGGCAGGGTTTCGATCACACGGGTGACGCGGGCATAGACTTCATCCCTGTAATCCTGTGTTTCCTGCAATGTAGGCCAGTCATAATGCTTTTCATTCAAGTCATCCCAGCTCATTTCATCCACACCTACGGCAAAAACAGATTCCAGTGTTGCATCGATACGTTCGTCGATGAGTTTGGCAAGTTTGAATTTATTGATAAAAAAAGCGGCCGTATGGCCATAGTAGAAAATAACAGGATGACGGAGGGGGTCGGCTTTGATAAAGTAAGCCTCTTCCCGCGCTACAACAGTAAAGAGGGATTCATAACGTTTGAAACATGCCTGAAAATAGGCTTTAATCTCCCGGCGTTTCTCCTCGCTGTTCTCTCCGGCAAGTGTCGGCATTTGAATCATTCGTTCCATTCATACTCCCGACCTATGAAGTTTAAAAATCGGCTTTCTCTTTTCCGCTCTCTATCATGGAAACAACGATCGTATAGAGATTCGCGATCACCGCACCGATGACCAGGCCGACCGCAATTCTGTCATTCTCATAGAATTGAAGTGCGAAAAAGGCAGGGATCAGGTGAAGATCCGCTACCAGAGAACCTGCCAAAAGTTCGGCAGAGAGAATATTTCTCACCCCTATCTTCAAAATAGTCGAAACGACATTCACCGAACCCGCGATAAAAAGTGCCACCGTCGAGTTCTCAAAAAGGAATGCGGCGGATGTCGTCAAAGACATCAGCGTAAAAAATATATAAAAAACCTTACCCCATTGCATACCTGCTCCTTATAAACAAACACTTTTCATACGAAAAGCATACCAAAACTCTTCACTATTCACTCTTAAAAACAGCAAGCCGTTTTTTAGAGCGTTCCCTGCTCGTACATGGAACGCATTTTCTCTTTCTCTTTTTCCCGTTTGAGTTTCTCTGCCTCTTTTTCCCTAAAGCTGGTGACGTCGAAACCAAGCCACATCAAGATAGGCGAAGCCACAAAGATCGACGAGTAGGTACCGACAACGACACCTACGAGCAGTGTGAAACTGAATCCCCTGATGATCTCTCCTCCGAAAAGGAAAAGCGTCAGGACCACGAAGAAGGTCGTCAGCGAGGTCAGTGTCGTTCTTGAGAGGGTCTGCGTGACCGACTCGTCAATGATGGCTGCCAGATCCGGCTTCCTGATCGTTCTGATCCCTTCACGGATACGGTCAAAGACAATGATCGTATCGTTCAGCGAATATCCAAGAATAGTCAGCAGCGCCGCCAGTGTATCGAGATTGACCTCAATGTTGAAGAGTACGACCGCACCCATCGCAATGGTGACGTCATGTATCAGTGCCATGACCGAAGCCACCGCAAAACGCCATTCAAAACGGAAAGAGACATAGATCAAAATACCCAGGATCGCAAGGAACATGGACATCAGTCCTTTTTCACGCAGTTCGGAACCGACTTTCGCACCGACCATATCGACCCGTCTCACTTCGAACTTGCCTGTATCTTTCAGCAGTTGCGTCATCTTGTCACTGATATCTTCACCCAGAGCCTTGGAACTCATTTTCGTACGGATGACGATCTCTTCATTGCTGCCGAAATACGTCACGGCTGCACCTTCATAGTTCTTGTCCACGCTGATGGCTTTACGTACCTTCTCGATAGGTGCTTTGCCTTCGTACTTCACCTGTACAAGCGTACCCCCGGCAAAGTCAATACCGTAGTTGAATCCTTTGGTGAAAATGAGCACCAGTGAAACAAGAACGACCGTTACCGAAAGCAGGCCGAAGCGTTTGCTCTGGCTCATCAGAGGGAGCGGTTTTTTCATTCTGAACAGTTCCATTATTTTACCCCCTCTTCAGATTTTATGCCGAACCAGAAGTTCAGTCTTTTTCTATCCATCTTCGGCATCAGCCACTGGTAGAAACCATGTGTACCCACAATCGCCGTCAGCATCGATGCCAAAATACCGATACTCATCGTCAATGCGAACCCTTTGATGGCACCGGTACCGTAGGCATACAGTACCACCGCAGCGATCAGTGTGGTCACGTTGGCATCCAAAATGGCTGTAAAGGCATTGTCATATCCGTCTTCGATCGCTTTGGGGATCGATTTGCCTTCATGAAGCAGTTCACGGATACGTTCGTTGATGATGACGTTCGCATCCACTGCCATACCGACGGTCAGGACGATACCTGCCATACCCGGAAGCGTCAGTGTAGCACCGAAGAGAGACATGATCGCCAGTATCAGAAAGAGGTTCCCTACAAGTGCGACATTGGCGATCACGCCGGCCATACTGTAGTAGAGTACCATAAATCCAATGACCAGAATGAAGCCCAGTGCCAGTGCCATGGAACTTGCCTTGATGCTGTCCGCACCCAGGCTTGGTCCTACAGAACGTTTTTCCATGACAAATACCGGAGCCAGAAGCGCACCCGATCGCAATGCGATCGCGATATCATGGGCTTCTTCAAGTTTGAAGTTCCCTGAGATCTGTACATGCCCGCCGCCGATACGTTCCCGGATCACCGGAGCCGAATAGACTTTGTTGTCCAGTACGACCGCCATTCTCTTGCCGACCGCTTTGGCCGTAAAGTCGCCGAATATCTTGGCACCCTGCCCGTTAAGGGAGAAGTTGATCACCGGCATATTGCTCTTGTCGAAACCGACTTTGGCATCGGTAAGCATGGAGCCGTCGAGTACCGGTATCTGATGCAGGAGGTATTTCTCTTTTGTAGCAACATCCGGGAGGATCACATCTCCATAGCTTTTTGCTTCGGCGGCACTCATGGTAGAAACCCTTGCCGCCCTGTCTTCATCGACAGCCATGAGCTGCAGGTGCGCTGCCCTGGCGATGAGTTCACGTATACGCTGCTCATCTGCCTGTGTTTTGATGCCCGGTACCTCAACAAGGATCTTGTCTTCACCCTGTTTGGCGACCGTAGGCTCGGCAAGTCCGAACTCGTTCAGTCTGTTCCTGATCGTATCGACTGCCTGTTTGATCGCATTCTGTTTGGTTCTTTTCATTTCAGCCGGCGTCATTTGAAGCGTGAACTTCAAACCGTTCTGTACCAATACTGTACCCGGGATCTCTTTTTTCAAAAGTGCCGTCGCCTTTGCTACGTCATCCTGATCCA
>JALSTF010000100.1 GCA_026983895.1 Sulfurovum sp. | reverse complement strand
AAATGGTCGAGGAGATGATCCCTCCTGTAACGACCACGGACAGCGGATACTGTATCTCCGAACCTACACCGGTGGCGAAAAGCAGAGGCAAAATACCGAAGAGGGTGGTGAACGCTGTCATCAGTACCGGCCTGAGTCTCAGAAGGGTAGCATCCTTGACCAGTGTATGCATTTTGACATCGGGGAATTTCTTTCGCAGTTCGTCGATGAAACTCACCAGTACGATCCCGTTGAGGATGGCAATGGCAAAGATGGCGATGAAGCCGACAATGGCTGAGACCGAAAGATAGATATTGGCTATCAGCAGCGCGGCGATACCTCCGATAAGCCCCAGTGGAACACCCAGCAGGATGAGGAAGGCCTTTTTGAAGGAGTTGAAAGCCGTGTAGAGAAGCAGGGTGATCAGCAGCAGGGTAATGGGAATGATGAGCGCCAGTGTCGCCGTGGCTTCCTGCATGTTCTTGAAATCCCCCGCCCAGGTGTAGTAGTAGCCGCCGGGAAGGGTTACCTTCTCTTTGATCTTTTTGTCCGCCTCTTCGACGAAGCTTGCGATATCACGGTCCTCCACTTCCATGGAGAGGACCATGTAGCGGTTCAGGTCGGCACGTTTGATGAAGGCCGGCCCCTGTTTGACACTGATGTCACAGACTTCCTGCAGTTCCACGACCTTGCCTCCCGGGGCGCGCAGCAAAAGGTGCTTGAGTGACTCAATGTCCTTTTTGGCGCCATCGAGCTTGGCTGCGATACCGAAGCGCTTGACCCCTTCTATCTTCTGTGTGACGGGTTCTTCACCAATGCCGTAGCGTATCACTTCCATCACATCGTCCACGGAAAGCCCAAAGCGCGAGAGCGCAAGGTAGTCAGGTTTGATGTTGATCTGCGCCTGCCCCAGCTGTGTTTCTATTTCGGCATGGTCGAGACCCTTTATGCCGTTGACCACACCCTGTATCTGCTGGGCGATGCGGTTCATTACTTTCTGGTCCTCTCCGTAGATCTTGACGGCAAGCTCTGCGCTGACCCCCTCAAGCAGCTCTTCGATACGCATGGCGATAGGCTGTGTGGAAATGAACTGCAGGTAGTTGAATTTCTTTTTGAGTTTGGCTGTCAGCTCTTTGTCAAGCTGCGGTATCTCTTTGAACTTCGGATCAAGGGTGAGCAGTACTTCCATATAATTGGGCTGTGCGGTCTCTCCCTTTTCGCTTCGCCCTATCATGGAGAGGACGGAGCGTACTTTGTCGGGGTAGTTTTTCAGGATGAATTGCTCTATGGCCTGCGCATTGTCGACACTTTGTGTCAGTGCCGTTCCCGGAATGGCAATGACGCGGTACATGATGGTCTCTTCATTGAGTTTTGGCATGAATTCGCGCCCCTGCCGGCTCAGCAGCGCGGCAAGTATGAAAAAGATACCGAAGGTGATCACAATGATTTTTCTGGCATGGCGCAGGAAAAGATCCAGCAGCGGTGTATAGAAGGATTTGATTGCGTTCATCAGGGGAGAGTTGGAATGTTTCCCTTGCTTGAGCATCATGAAGGAGAGTACCGGTACCAGAAGCAGGGCTACGGCAAGGGAACCGAGCATGACGAACACGATGTCCAGTGCCATGGGTGTGTAGAGTTTGCCTGCCAGCCCCTCAAGGCTCAGCAGCGGAATGAAGACCACTGCGATGATCAGCAGTGCGAAGAGTACCGGCTTGGCCACTTCCGCCGTCGCTTCTGCGATGACTTCGGAGCGGCTGAGTTTCGGGTTGTCATGTAAGAGCCGGAAACTGTTCTCCACGACCACAATGGTACCGTCCACGATCATACCGATGGCGATGGCCAGACCCGAAAGGCTCATCAGGTTGGCGGAAAGGCCGTACTCCTGCATCAGCAAAAATGCGATCAGCAGCGAAACAGGCAGCGAGAGGATGACAATGAAGGCCGAACGCAGCTCGAAAAGGAAGAGGAAAAGCACGATAGCCACCAGGATGGAACCGGTCAGCAGTGCGGAGGTCATGGTGTTGACGGCTTTGTGGGTGATCTCCGTCCTGTCATAGATGATGTCGAGTGTGACCCCTTTGGGGAGTGCGGAATTGACCAGCGGGAGTTTCGCTTTGATAGACTCGACCACTTTGGCGGCATTGGTGCCCGAACGCTGCAGGACCATGCCGAAGACACGCTCTTTCCCATCCACACTGACCGCACCGAAGCGGGGTGCTTTGCCCTCCGCCACGACGGCGACATCCTTGATGGTCACAGCGCGTGCCTCTTTGGAACGGATAACGGTATTGCGTATGTCATCGAGGCTGTCGTAAAGGCCGGCCCCGCGGATGAGGTACTGTTCATTGTTGAATTCGAGGTACTGACCGCCTACGGACTGGTTGCTTTTCTCAAGCGCTTCTATGACTTCGTTGTAAGTGACATCGACGGCCTGAAGTTTTCTGGGGTCTATGCGTACTTCGTACTGTTTTTCGTACCCGCCCCAGGTGATCACCTCTTCGACACCGTCAACCGACTTGAGCATCGGGGCAACGGTATATTCGTGCATGGAGCGAAGCTGGGAAGGGGAGTAAGTGCCATTGGCATCTTTGAGCGCATACCAGAGTACCTGTCCCAGTCCGGTGGTGTTGGGCCCCATGACCGGTGTTCCCCAGCCTTTGGGGATGTCCACGGTGTTGAGCCGTTCGGTGACCAGCTGGCGCAGCAGGTAGGTGTCGTAGCTGTCCTCGAAGAAGATGGAGACGTAGCTTAGCCCGAAGATGGAGTTAGAGAGGATCATCTTTACTCCCGGAAGCCCTGACATAGCCGCTTCAATGGGATAGGTGATGAGCTTTTCGATATCTTCAGCCGAGTTTCCGGAACTTTCGGTGTAGATCACCACCTGTTTGGGTGTGATGTCGGGAAAGGCATCGACAGGAATGTCCTTGTATGCTTTGTATCCGAATCCTGCAATGGCAAGGAAAAGCGCGAGGATCAGAAATTTGTACTGTATCAGTATTTCAAAGAATCGTTTCATCTACCGCTCCTAATGACCATGCTCGCCGAGAGAGGATTTGAGCAGCAGTGACTTGACGAAATAGACACCGTCGCTGACATACTCTTCCCCGTTCTTAAGGCCTTTGAGGGCTGCTTCTTCACCATTGTAGGAGAGTACTTCGATGACCCTTGGTTCGTAAGGTGCAGCTTCATGCGCTTCATGGCCGTGACCCTCTTCTCCCGCTTCGTGCGCATCATCTTCATGTGCTTCATGGGCGGATGCCTCTTCGTGTTCTTTTTCATGTGTTTTGCCGTGTTCCTCATGGCCAGTCTCCTTACCTTCTTCATGTACCTCTTCTGTAGGCACGAAAACGACCCATTCGCCATTGAAGAGTG
>JALSTF010000099.1 GCA_026983895.1 Sulfurovum sp. | reverse complement strand
TGCGGGAATATGGGTCGTCGTATTGGTAGCTTTGGGTTATCTGCTTGGTTCCAATGAAACACTTATCTCCGAATATTTGCATACGGCTACCATTATAGCACTTATTTCAGTCGTATTCATCACTCTTTTTTACATCATACGCTACAAAAGAAAAAAAGAGATACTCGGAGAGTAGTATCAGAGTTTCCAGGCAATATATTTCTTCTTTTTGATCTTGACACGCTTCAAGGCATTTAAAACCTGATCGATCACCGTGTGGTGAAGTGCCACATAGGATTTTGTATCGGTAATGGTGATCTTGCCTATCTGTGTATTGTCGATACCGATCTCTTTACAGAAGGTACCCAGTATATCTCCTGCACGCAGCTTTGTTTTTTTCCCGCCGTTGAGGCAAATGGTATCGAATTGTGACATCATTCTAAAAGAAGCATCTATACGCAATGCTTTGGCTTCTGCTTTTTGTGCCTGGAAAGTGATCCAGCTGCATTTCTCGCTGTCGCTGTGCCCATACAGGGAGATTGCCAGCCCTGTGGCATCTGCACGCCCTGTACGTCCTATGCGATGAATATACACTTCCCTGTCAAAAGGGAGGTCGTAATTGATCACAAGAGAAATATCTTTAATGTCCAGGCCTCTTGAGGCAACATCGGTCGCGACCATGATCCTTTTGGAGCGGTTCGTGAAAAGAATGACAGCTTCATTGCGTTCTTTTTGCTCAAGATCCCCATGAATATCGATCACCGCATGTCCGCGTTCATGTAAGCGGCCGGCCAGGGAGATCACCTCTGCCTTGGTATTGCAGAAGATCAGGAGTGATTGGGGTTTATAGGATTGGATAAGTGCCAGCAAGGTTTTGAATTTGTCTTTTGTTTCATACACAAGCTCTTCGATCTTGTCCTCTGCCTGGCGGGTGTCTACTTTGATGATCAGAGGATTTTTCAAGAGTTTTTTTGCCAGAGTCTCTATTTTGGGAGGGAAGGTTGCGGAAAAGAGCAGGGTCTGTTTCTGTTTGGGCATATTGGAGGCAATTTTCATGATCTCATCATGAAATCCCATATCAAGCATACGATCGGCCTCATCGAGTATGAGGGTGCGGATATTTTCAAGCGTCAGTGTTCCTTTCGCCAGATGATCCTGTATGCGGCCGGGTGTTCCGATAAGGATATGTGCACCTTTTGCCAGAGAATCAGCCTGTGCCCTGAGCGGTACTCCGCCATAAAGTGTCAGGATCTTCAAATTGGGCTTGCAGGCTGCGATCTTTCTTAGTTCTCCCGCGACCTGTTCTGCCAATTCGCGTGTGGGGGTAACGACCATGGTCTGTGGCTTGTTGTTGCCAATATCTGTCTGTACTACAGCGGGAATACCAAATGCCAGGGTCTTTCCCGAACCTGTTTTGGACTGGGCAAGAATATCCCTTCCTTCCAGAGCAGGCACGATACTTTGTGCCTGTATTTCTGTCATGGTTGTGAATTGGAGTGCTTCAAGCGTGTCTAAAAGTGCTTTATCCAGTTGGGTGAGGGTATTGAATGGGGTCATGTGTTAGGGTTCCTGACAGTGTATATGTAAGCATTGAAAATAAGAATAGGGAAGAAAGAGAATGGCTGCGGGCCTTGGCCCGCCAAAAGAGATTATGCTTTGGATTTTCTGTAATCCATGATTATCTTGTATGCTTCATCTTTCAAAAGAAGCTTCTCTTTTTTCAATGTTTCAAGTTCTATATCGGTTATCGGAATGCGCCCGGCTTCTGCATCTTCGACCTTCTTGTCAATTTCATTGTGCTTTTCGAAGATCTTTGCAAAGTGTGCATTCTGCTGCTTCAGTTCATGGATCTCGTCTCTGTATTCGTGTAACATGTGTCACTCCTGCTGTAATTTTTAGTATTTTATCTTTTTTGTGATTAGAGGTTTGTTAAAGGGCACCCAAAGATGCTCTTAAGTCCTGTACTCTGCATTGATCTTGACATATTCGTAACTGAGGTCACAGCCATAGGAGGTGTAGGAGGCTTCTCCCAGACCAATATCACAGGTAACAGTGAACTGCTCTTGTTTCATGATGGTATAAGCCTTCTCTTCCCTTTCTTTGTCAAGTTCCCGGAATGCATCGGAGTAGATAAGCAGATCGTCATAATGTATGGTCAGTTTCGCTTCGTCGCAGGTGATACCGCTGGCCCCGATAGTAGAAGCGATACGTCCCCAATTGGGGTCCTCTCCGAAGAGTGCCGTTTTGACAAGGAGGGAGTTGCTCAATGCGGTAGAAGCTTTTCTTGCCTCCTCCTCCGTCACCGCTCCTTTGACGTTAAAGGTGACCAGCTTGTTCGCACCTTCGCCGTCTTTGAGTATCATCATAGCCAGTTCGAACATGATTTTTTGAAGTACGGTTGAAAATGCTTCTTTGTCATAGCATCCGCTTTTTCTGTTGGCAAGCAGCATGACCGTATCATTGGTGGAAGTGTCCCCATCGACAGAGATACGGTTGAAAGAGTGTTCAGCCCCTTCATGCAGCAGTACATCCATATCATTTTTGGGGATATTGGCATCGGTTGTGATGAAACAGAGCATGGTAGCCATAGCAGGATTGATCATCCCCGCTCCTTTGCAGATAGCTGCGATGGTGAATGTGTCGCCATTCTCCAGTGTTACTCTGTAGGACAGTTCTTTTTTGAAGCTGTCCGTGGTCATGATCGCCCGGGCAGTTTCATCGGAATTTTTGGCATTCAGGTCAAAGGTGTCAAATGCAGAACAGATCTTGTCAACAGGAAGACGGTAGCCTATCACACCTGTGGAACTCATAACCGGATTTGTCGCAGGGTACGTGTGTTTGAGTGTTGACATAATTGTGTCAATATCTTCTATCCCCTTCTCTCCGGTCATGGCATTGGCATTTTTGGCGTTGATCAGTACAAAATCGGTCTGGAAGTCCCTGGGGTAACGCTGATAATGTTTAATAGGCGCTGCCTGGAAAGTGTTGGAGGTGAAGACAGCAGCTATATCGCAGGGGACTTCGGAGCGTATGAACGCTACATCCCCGGCCGCATCACAAGGGCCTGAGTTGGCAGGGTTGGTACGCATACCGACATTGGCAGCGCCGCAGAAGAAACCTTCGACATTGGCAAGACCGTTCTCCAAGGGGGTGATAGTAAATGTTGACATGATACAGATTATCCTTCTATTTAAGTAAATATAATTCGCGTAGGGTGGATTTATCCACCCTATTTTATCAAGAGATATTTTGAAAGTGGATCAATCCACTTCACGTGATCAAACGTATTTCAACTCTTCGGGCTTCTCTTTTTTCCGAATGATCTTTTTGGCATGTCTGATCCCGTCCTCTGTACCGATGAGAAGCAGTTTTGATTCAGGCATGATGATCGTATCGCCTTTTGGCATAGGGATGAATATCCCATCTTTTTGCCTGATACCGATGATCGTGACATTGGCAATGTCCCTGAAGCGTGCTGCCCTGATCTTTTTGAGTACAAGCCAGGATGTTTTTGAAACCTTTGCTTCTTCGAGATCCAAAGGGGTATCCTTTTTATACAGGAATTCCTGAAGAAGGTTCTCCATATCCGGACGTGCCGCCATCGCATTGATGCGTTGTGCCATCAATTTGGTCGCGGTCACGACCTTGTCGGATCCGAGTTTGAGAAGTTTCTGGTCATCTTCATTGCTCTTGGCATTGGCAATGATGAGGAATTTGCGTTTGCGGCCTATCTCGCGCTCATACAGACGTGCTGAGGCGATAGTGGCAATATTGTCCGCGACATTGTCTGCCAGGGTGATGACCCCTTTGGCCGAAGAGAGATGTGATTTGAGGATACCTTCTTCGGTATGCGGCTCTGCGGTCACGAAGTAAGGGTAGTGGTACTTCTTGGCGATCTCCTCAAGATCCTCTCTCGGATCGACCACGACAAAAGGAATGTGATTGGCCCGCAGCTGTTTGGTGACCTGGATCGTAAATTCATTGTGGTAACAGACAACGAAGTGCTGTTTCAGTCTGGCGATCTCATATAGCATTTTCCGCTCCTTGGCAGTTTTTTGGAATTCCCCTTTTTTGACCACTTCGGCAATGATCCCCACCGCGATGGAGAAGACGACAAAGCCGAAAATGATCAAAGTAATTGTGAAGATGCGCCCCAAATTGGAGATCGGCTGTATTTCACCGTAGCCTACAGTCGTGAATGTGATCCCTGTCTGGTAGATGGCATCCATGAGCGGAAAACCATCGATAACCATATAGCCAATCGTACCGATCAGCATGATCAGGACAGTAAGGATTAAAGGGAGTCTAAAGGGGGCTAAATGACTGTAATACTCATCATTTAAGGTAATATGCGGTTTGGGTGCGCTTCTCCATCCGAGAAACTTTTTTAACTTTTCGAGATAGGAAGTCATGATAAGAGAGTATACCCTCTCCTATCTAAAAAATTAGTTAGCTGCAGCAGCTTGTGCAGCTTTTTTCTTCATGGTTCTAAGTGTAGAAGCAGCGATCCTGACTCTTTTTGTCGTACCGTCTTCCATAGTGATCTTCACAGATCTCAGGTTTGGAAGCTGTCTTCTTTTTGTTTTATTGTTTGCATGGGAAACATTGTTTCCTACCAGTGGGCCTTTTCCAGATACTGAACATCTTCTTGACATGATATTTCCTTCATTGAATTACGTTCGATTTGTACAAACGTGAAAAATTTGTGCGATTATAGACAAAAAGAGCATAAATCACGCTTAAGGGCACCTCTAAAAATAGGTAATACTCACAACATTTCCAGCTTTTCTCACAGGCTAGGCACTCTTTTGAAGGTCTAGCCATAGCTAAGTCGAAAAGCCCTTAACCTGCAACAAACCCATGTAAAAAAACTTTTGGTTATAATATAGGTGCCCTACCTATAGGTATATATGCAAAAAGGCGATCGTATGCAAAAAAAAGTTTTGTCGGTATTGGTACTGTGGTCTCTTTCTGTTCTTATGCTGTCTGCAGTAGAACATACCTGGGACGGAAAATGGTATGTTTTCTGGAAGCAGGGGGCGTTCGTACTGCAGGCACAGCAGAAAGGCGTAAAAGTCAACGGTACCTACCAGCCGGACAACGGTACGTTGGAGGGTACGGTCGCGGGAAAGAAACTTAAAGGTATGGTGCACTTCAGCAAAGGCAGCAGCAATTTCGTGTTTACTATGAGCCCTGACGGCAATGCTTTTTTCGGCAATATGCAAAACGGTGACTGGATCGCCGGCAGCCGTGTAACGGAAGGATATTCAAAAGCGAAAGAGAAGTTGGATAATTCCCTGCCATTTACAACGATGTACAGTTTTCTCAAACTGGGAAATCAATTCAGGAACGGAAATTACGAGGCGCTGGAGCCGGCATTGGAACTGCTTTATCTCAGCAAAGAACAAGAGTCATGGTTCTATGGAAAACGTATGGATGTCATACGCAAATTCTTTCAAGTGCTTGACCTTTGTACGATCCATAAATATGATTTCAATGCGGATAGCGAAGGGAACCGGACAAGGGTACGCTTCCATCAGGCGGGGACAGACAAGTATGTGGATATTGATTTTGTCAAAGGGAAGCGTGCGTCTGGATGGAAGATCGTACTGCCTGGCGAAGCGGAGATCGATGCCAAACTGAAAGTGTTGTTGCGCGCCTACGGGCTTGAGGAACTGGATCCGAACAGGAACCTGGAACTGGCGAACCCCCGGGACACCATGCGTACTTTCATTGAACAGAATGAACGCTGGGAACAGGGGGGAAAGAAGCATGTGCTTGCCACACTGAACCTCTCTGCGGTCGATCCCTCTATTTGGGAGTGGCAGGCACCGCTGCTCTCCTATTATCTGCTGGGGGTGATCAACCGTGTCAGTGATTTCGTCTATCAGGAGATCCCCAACAACCCCAAAAGCCGCATGCCGTATGTCTATTTTCATCATCCGCTTGGCAGTATCGTGATCGCTCCGTATGACGTTGAAGGCAAGATACGGTGGCAGTTCACCCCTCAGACACTGGAAGATATAGAACGTTTGTATGAAGCGATGGAGGATGTACCTTCCAAAGCCGATACAGTTGTTAAAAGCGAGAATGATCTCTATTTTATGCTTAAACGCCAGGCTAAATCGATCTTGCCGCTGCTGTTAAAAAAATTCTATGATACCGCGCTGTGGCAGATCATTCTTTTGGTATTAATCGTGCTTTTGGCACTTTTGGTCAGTTATGTGAGCAAATGGATCACGTTTGCTTTGGGCAGACGATTTTATTTGACCAAACGGTGGAGTGAAGAAACGATCACCTTGCGTTTTCTTCGTCCTGCCCAGCTCATTGTTTTTGCACTGATCCTGCTCAATGGCGCACATCAGCTTGGCCTCTCGGATTTCCTCTTTGCCCTGATCAAGACATTTTCCTATCTGCTGATCATTATTGGTACGACATGGGTCCTTTATAATTTGATTTTCATTATGTTCTCTGCCTTGCAGATACATGCCAGGAAAACTTCGACGGATGTAGATGAGATCATTATTTCGCTTTCGAGCAGTATTTTGCGTATCGGCCTGATCACCGCTTCACTTTTTGCTATTGCTGAAGTATTGCATATCCCCTACAAAACGGTTCTTGCCGGTCTGGGGATCGGTGGTTTGGCGTTTGCTATCGCTGCAAAGGACACTATTGCCAATTTTTTTGGTTCGGCTATCATCATTGCCGACACACCGTTTAAAACAGGAGATCGTGTCAAGATAGGGGATGAAATAGGAAAAATCATTAATGTAGGGATACGCTCTACCAAGATACGCACGACGTATGATACCGTGCTGACGATCCCGAACAATATGATCACCCGCGAGATGATAGACAATTACACGGCAAGGGATGCGATGCGTATTGATACCCGATTCCTTCTCGCGCTCGACACGCCAAAACCGATGCTTGACGAGATCGATATGTCGGTGTCCCGCTTTCTTCGGGAGCATCCGGAAGTGGACCAGACAAAGATCATTCTTACCGGGGTGAATGACTACACGTCCAAAGGGATCCTTTTCGAACTGCGTTTCTTTGTCAAGGCGGAGGATGAGACGACATACAGTGACATCAGGCACAGGATCATTACCGACATCGCCAACCTGATAAAGGAGAAAGGTGCCCAGCTGGTATTCCTCCACTTTGAAGAAGAGGAGAGCGTACAGGAAAGATGAGCTCTTACCTGCGCTGTGCTATAATACGCCAATTTCATATCGAGGATCATTATGTTAGTAGCCCCCAGTATACTCTCTGCCGATTTTGGCCATTTGGCCAGGGATGTTGAAGCTATTTGTGACGCCGGATGCGATCTGGTCCATGTCGATGTCATGGATGGACATTTCGTTCCCAATTTGACCATTGGACCTGTTGTTGTGGAGGCAGTGGCCAAAGCAGCGTCGAAACCGCTCGATATTCATTTGATGGTAGAGAATAACAGCTTTTTTGTTGATCTCTTCGCTCCTTTGGAACCGGAGTTCATCTCTTTTCATTTTGAAGAGGAGAAGCATCCGCACAGGCTGATCCAGAAGATCCGCTCACTGGGTATCCGCCCGGCGATCGTCCTCAATCCTCAGACCCTTCCTGAAATGCTTGAGTTCTTGCTTGAAGACCTCGACATGGTACTGCTGATGAGTGTCAACCCCGGTTTCGGAGGGCAGAAGTTCATTCCTTCGGTCATTGAAAAAGCACAGCGCCTGAAAGCTTTGATCGAAAAGCGCAATCCCCATTGTCTTATCGAAGTCGATGGCGGTGTGAACGATGTGAATGTCAAAGAGCTGGCGGCGGCAGGCGTGGACGTGGTCGTAGCCGGATCATATGTATATAAACATCCGAATGGGGTTGAAGAAGCGATTCGCTCTTTGAAATAAGTATTTGATTTAAGAGCGTGGTGGGTAAACCCACCCTACGCGTTCTTTTGTAGGGTGGATTTATCCACCACATAGGGAAAAAGGAATATGAGTGAGAGTAAAGATCTGCGGTATCACCAACCTGAGAGACGCGCTGCATGCTGTTGAATGTGGTGCGGATGCTTTGGGGTTCGTTTTTTACAACCAATCTCCGCGCTACATCACGCCCAAAGATGCCAAGCGTATCATTGACCAGCTTCCTCCGTTTGTGGAAAGGGTCGGATTATTCGTTAACGAGGGGGTAGAGACCATTGAGACGGTTTGCCGATATTCTGACATTTCACTGGCACAGATACATTTTGAAGTCGATGAAGCGTCACTGGATGCTCTTGCATTAAAAACGCTTCCGGTGGTGCGTGCCCGTTCTGCCGAAGATGTACATACATTCTCCGATCGCTATCGTCTGGTCGATGCTTTCTGCGAAAGTTACGGCGGAAGCGGAAAACGCCTGAACCTGGAGTGGTTCAGCGGTATTGACTGTTCAAAGATCATTCTTGCAGGGGGTCTGACCCCGGAAAATGTTTCAGAAGTGAAAGAGTATGGTTTTTATGGTGTTGATGTCAGCTCCGGTGTGGAATCGGTCAAAGGAAAGAAAGACCCCCATAAAGTGGAGCAGTTCCTGCGTCATGCGAAAAGTATTTGAAGCGCTTACTTCGGTATTCCGAAAACATCACGGAATACTGACGGAGGAGCAGTATCGGCAGATCGCAGAAAAACACACGACACTGCTTGAAGACAGTGATACGATCTTTATTCTCCTTCAGGCATCGGGCTATCCCATAGAACAAGACAATGCCGGGGATTATCGGCTGAAAACCTGTTTCACCCCTTATCGGGAACAGCGATACTGCGTGGTCGATATAGAAACCAACGGCAGCAAGCCAGGTACTTCCCAGGTCATCGAGATAGGTGCTGTGATGGTAGAGAAGGGTAAGGTCATTGACCGGCTGGAAACCTTTGTCGAATGTGCTTTCCTGCCTGAATATATCACCAAGATCACAGGTATAGAACCGACCGACCTCAAAGGTGCGCCGACACGTAGAGCGGCATTGACCCAACTTCGCCAGTTTATGGGAGATGCAGTATTTGTTGCACACAATGCCAGCTTCGACCACTCTTTTCTGAATGCCTCCTTTTCCAGGTTTGGCCTGGGAGAGATAGGCAATCCTGTCCTCTGTACGATAGAACTGGCCAAACGGACTTTTGAAAGTGAACGTTACGGTTTGGGCTACCTGATTGATTTTTTAAGCATAGAAGCGGCAACCCATCATCGCGCCTACAGTGATGCTGTCTGTGCGGCTAAAGTGATGGAAAAGAGTTTCGAGACCCTGCCGGAGTATGTTAAAACGACGGACGATCTCTTGCAGTTCTCGAAGTCGTCGAAGAAGGAGAGAAGGGTAAAAAATAGTGAAGAACGAAAAGTGAAAAGTGAAGCGTGAAGGTATGTATTTCTATTGAAATGCCTTGATTGATTAAGGTTTGTTTCAAGAGAAAACCGAACAATTCACTCCTCACTCCTCACTCCTCACTCCTCACTTCCAAAATCGTATGCATAAAGATAATTTCTGCAAAGACCGGGGCGAAGATATTGAGCACGGGAATGTAGTTAAATGCTGCGGCGACCATGGCGAGCAGGGTGGCTTTGGGGACTTTGACCTTTTGCTCTTTGGGAACGAAGAGGGATTTGACATCATAAATACTGGGAGCCTTCAGGGGGATCGACCAGAGCCAGAGTATCCACACTGCACCCAGCAGCGGAACGAACATCAGAGGGAAGGTCATCAAAAAAGCGACAAGAAAGATCAATCCCGATCTAAGGCTTAGCAGGATCGAAGCGGAAACGGAGGGAGCACCGATGACAGGACGGTCGGGATAGTGTTTTTTTGCCAGCGTGATCAGTAACGGTTCGATCATCAGCGAAGTCACGACTGAAAGGGTCATGATAAAGAGCATATACCCCGCTGCGATCACTGCTACTGATGCTCCGGTAGTCTGTGCCCACTCCCATGGAATCCATGAGAGATATCCCGCGATAAAGCCTTTGATCAGCCCGCCGAAGAACCAGATGAGCCCTGCGGTGATCACAGCGGAGATGATGCTGACTTTGAGGATGAAACCCAGTACAGTGGGCGAGAAGATGTCTTTGAAGCTTTTGATGATGGTTTGGTTCATGTGTTTCCTTTAAATAGATGTTTATTAGGCGATCGGCGCTTCTTGTTCATTTCTTTTTCTTTGTCATTGCAACAAAGAAAAGAGAAACGAACCAAAGAAAAAGAAAATGCAAAGAGCTGACGCGTTAGTAAGGACCTTCCATTCGTAGCAACGCAGTGAGGTCAGCATCACTTGATTTGCAATGCTTTAGGGCACCTCTAATAATAGGTAATGCTCACAATGGGTTTTGCAAATGTAAGATTTTGCAAGAGGCTTTCAAGTCCTAGCAGAAGCTAAGATGAAGGAGGCATCTTGTGAAAGATTGCGTTTGCAAAGCCCACCCTGCGGGCATTTACAGCTTTCGCCTATGCGTCGTTACTCTTTTTCGACTTAGCTACGGCTAGGCCTTCAAAAGAGTGCCTAGCCTAGGCAAAAGCTGGAAATGTTGTGAGTATCACCTATTTTTAGAGGTGCCCTTTAATGTTGGTACAAGCAGTAATATGAAAAATTTTTACCCATTACTCACTTATAAATATTCATTTTTAAATTGTACATACCTCTCTGCCGATGCATACAGCTCTGCCACCTCTTCATCGGTGAGTTCACGGACTACTTTAGCGGGGCTGCCCATGATGAGGCTTCTTGGCGGGAACTTCTTGTTCTTGGTCACCAGGCTTCCCGCGCCGACAATAGATTCTTTTCCGATGACCGCGCCGTCAAGGATGGTTGCGCTCATGCCGATGAGGCAGGCATCCTCAATCGTACATCCGTGCAGCATGACACGGTGTCCTACGGTCACATCATTGCCGATATAGGTTGGATTCCCGTCGGACATATCTGCTTTTTTATGATGGGTGACATGGATCATGCTCAGATCTTGTATGTTCGTCCGGTCACCGATAGTGATAAAGTGGACATCTCCGCGCACCACACATCCGAACCAGACAGCAGAATCTTCCCCCATGCTCACACGCCCTATGACCGAAGCACCTTCTGCTATCCAGGCATTTTTTTTAAGCTGCGGGGTCCATTCTTGAAATTTTATGATCATCTTTTTCTCCTATGAATCTTTCAATATCCGGCTGGCCAGACGGCTGACATAGTCCGGAGTCTCTTTTTTGGTCTTGTCATAAATCTTGTTGACATACTGTTCCAGTACTTCATGGTTGTTGACTGCTTTGCCCAGCAGCGGCACTTTGACATAGTTGCCATCCTCCTGCAATTCCCATCTGAGCTGATTGTCCGCAAGCTGCAGCATCAAGATCTGTACGATCTTCTGTGTCAGCTTCTCTTCGAGTATGGGCGTCATCAGCTCAATGCGGCGTATCAGGTTACGCGGCATCAGGTCGGCAGAAGAGATGAAACAGTTGACTTTGTTGTTCTTGAAATAGTAGATGCGCGGATGCTCCAGGTACTTTCCGATGATAGAAGAGACGGTAATATTATCGCTGATACCTTTGATCCCGGGTTTCAGGCAGCAGATCCCACGGATAATGAGGTCTATTTTGCACCCCTGCTGAGATGCCAGGTAAAGTGTTTTGATGATATCTTTGTCTACCAGTGAATTGGCTTTGAGGATGATATGTCCATTTTTCCCCTGCTTCCCTTCTTTCTCTATCAGTCGGATCAGTTTGGGTTTGATCTGTACAGGGGACATGAAAAGGGTATCGAGTTTGGTATAGGTTGAAAAGCCTGTGAGGAAATGAAAAAAGTGCGTTGCATCGTTCCCGAAGGCTTCCTTGGAAGTAAAGTAGGAGATGTCGGTATAGATCTTGGCAGTACTCGGATTGTAGTTTCCTGTTGCCAGGTGGACATAGCTCTGCAGCTTCTTGCCTTTGCGTTTGATGATCTGGGCGATCTTTGCATGGACCTTGAGCCCCGGTATACCGTAAACGACATGGGCACCCGCATCTTCAAGCGCTTTGGCCCAGCGCAGGTTGTTCTCCTCATCGAAACGTGCTTTGAGTTCCACCAGTACCGTGACCTGTTTTCCGTCGCGTGAAGCATCGATGAGTGCTTTGACAATGGGTGATTTCTGTCCGGCCCGATAGAGTGTCATACGGATAGCAAGGGTGTCGGGATCGGCCGCTGCTTCTTTGATGAACTGTACCACCGGCTCGAAACTGTCATAGGGATGATAGAGCAGTACATCCTGTTTTTCAATCGCTTTGAAGATGTTCTCGCTGTCCAGCGGCGGGAGTGTTTTGGGTGTGAAAGTCGGTAATACAAGATGAGACAATGCTTTGTCTCCTACGATCTGCCAGAGCGTACCGAGATTGAGCGGCACTTCCCGGTACAGATAAATATCGTCCTCGTCGAGATTCAGGTGCGAAAGCAGGAAATGCAGCAACCCTTCATCGGCCCCTTCCATCATTTCCAGACGAATGAGTGAACCTTTGTTCCTTGAGCGCAATCCCTCCTGAAGAATTTCGAGGAAGTCATCCGCCTCCTCTTCTTCTATTTCAATATCGGCATTTCTTGTGACCCTGAACGGGGTCGATGCGAGCTGTGTAAAGCCGGGAAAAAGTTCGGACGAGAAGTGTTCGACGACACTTTCTATAGGGACAAAAGTATGGCCTACCTGCAAAAATCTCGGTAAAATACGGGGGATACGGATCAGCCCGTGTTTGATATTCTGTGAATCATCCTCCAGGGTGATCGCCAGGCCGAAACTGAGGTTGTTGAGGTGGGGGAAGGGGTGTGTGGTATCAACTGCGATGGGAATGATGACCGGGAATATTTCATTAAAGAAGATCTCTTTTATCTGCTCCTGCTCATGCGTATTGAGTGTATCGTAATTCTTTACATGAACACCATGGGTATGCAATTCGGAAATAATGGAAACATAGCAGTTCTCGAGGATCTCCTGCTCTTTATGAAGGTATTCGCGTATGGCATCGAGCTGTTCGGTCGGTGTCATTTTGTCCGGACCGGTTTCCTGTATACGTGCTTTGAAAAGTGCTTTGAGCCCTGCCACACGGATCATGTAGAACTCATCGAGATTGGTTCCATAGATCGCAAGGAATTTCAGCCTCTCCAGCGGCGGCAGTTTTTCATCGAGTGCCTGGGCAAGTACCCGTGAGTTGAACTGAAGCCATGAGAGTTCACGGTTGAAATAGAGTTGTGATGAGTTGAGATCCACGGTCATACGGTATGCCTCGATATATGATATTTTCGTGTATTATAGCAAAATTATTTTTGATGTGTTTTTTACGTAGGTTTGGCCACGCCAAACATTTTAAAGGAATGTCCATAAAATCACAATTTTAAATTGCCAATTACAATCAATTGGGATTTGACGTTTGGTGGTACCAAACCTACAATTTTTTCACTTTCGCGATCTCATCACGCAGACGTGCCGCTTCTTCAAATTCCAAATTTTTTGCAGCGGCAAGCATTTTCGCTTTGAGCTCCTTGACAAGCTGCTGTCGTTCGGCTTTGGGCATTTTGTCAAGTTTGCTGCGTTTGTTGTAAAGCGCTCCGGCATCTTCGACTTTGAGGTTGGTATCGAGTTCTCTGATGGTCGTGGTGGGGGTAATGCCGTGCTCTTTGTTGTAGGCAATTTGCTTTGCCCTTCTTTTCTGTGTGACTTCAATGGTCGCTTTCATCGAGTCTGTCATCTTTTTGGCATACATCAGCACTTTCCCGTTGGCGTTACGTGCCGCACGCCCCGCAGTCTGTATAAGTGCAGTCTTGGAGCGCAGGAAACCCTCTTTGTCCGCATCGAGAATGGCGACCAGACTCACTTCGGGCAGGTCAAGCCCCTCTCTGAGCAGATTGATCCCCACCAATATGTCGAACTCTCCAAGACGCAGCGAGCGGATCACCTGGTTACGCTCTATGGCGTCAAGGTCCGAGTGCATATATTTGGCTCTAAGTCCAAGATCGTTGTAGTAGCTTGTCAACTCTTCAGCCATTTTTTTTGTCAACACGGTGACAAGCACACGCTCGCCTCTCTCAATGACCGGTTTCATCCTGTCATGCAGGTTCTCCACCTGGTAGGTACTGTCGATCACTTCTATCTCCGGGTCCAGCAGTCCGGTGGGGCGTACGACCTGTTCGGCAACGACGGAAGAGAGTTCCATCTCCAGCGGTGCCGGAGTAGCGGAGACAAAGAGATAGTGGGGTGCCTTGTGGATGTATTCGTCGAACATAAGCGGCCGGTTGTCAAGTGCGGAAGGGAGCCTGAACCCATGGTCTACCAGTACCTCCTTCCGGCTCCTGTCCCCTGCGTACATCCCTCTAAACTGCGGTAGGGAAACATGAGACTCATCAACAATGACAAGATAGTCATCGTGCATCGCTTCGAAGTAGTCCATCATCGAGTAGGGGGTTTCGCCGGGTTTTTTGCCCGTCAGGTGGCGTGAGTAGTTCTCGATCCCCTTGCACATCCCGGTGGCTTCTATCATCTCCAGGTCGAACTCGGTACGCTGTTTGAGCCGGTTGTACTCGACCATGCGTCCCTCTCTCTGAAAATAGGCCAGCCGCTCACCCAGCTCTTCTTCTATGGTCTTGACTGCACGTGCGAGTTTCTCTTTGGAGACGATGAACTGGTTGGCGGAGTAGACGGTTACCTCTTTCATGTCACGGTTCTTTTCCCCCGTCAGCGAATTGAATTCGTAGATGGCCTCCACCTCGTCTCCGAAAAATTCGATGCGTATGGCGAACTCGTCCGAGTAGGCAGGGTAGATGTCCACCACCTCCCCGCTGACACGAAAGTTGCCGATGTCGAAGAATTCGTCGTTGCGTTTGTAGCCCATGTCTACGAACTTGAGCAGCAGCTCCTTCTGGTTGTACTCCTCTCCCACGACGAGTTTTTGCACGATGGTCTTGTAATCCTCCGGAGAGCCCAGACCGTAGTTGGCCGAGACCGAAGCGATGACGATCACATCATCATGGCTGAGCAGCGAAGCGGTCGTACTCAGACGCAGCCTTTCGAGCTCTTCATTGACGGAGGAGTCCTTCTCGATGAACAGGTCCTGTCTCGGCAGATAGGCTTCGGGCTGGTAGTAGTCGTAGTAGCTGATGAAGTACTCCACATGGTTGTTGGGGAAAAAACTTTTGAACTCCGAGTAGAGCTGTGCGGCAAGCGTCTTGTTATGCGTCATGATGAGCGTAGGTTTCTTTGTCTTCTCGATCACCTTCGCCATGGTATAGGTCTTCCCTGACCCCGTCACGCCGAGCAGGGTCTGGTAACGGTTCCCCGATTCAATGGATTTTGCCAGGGCATTGATGGCTTCAGGCTGATCCCCGGCAGGACTATAGGGGCTGTTGAC
>JALSTF010000098.1 GCA_026983895.1 Sulfurovum sp. | reverse complement strand
CAGATACTCCCTGCAGCCTTCTGTGATACGGAAAAGATCACATTCACCAAAAGTCCTGCCGCTGCCTTTGAGCATACCCTCTCCATTATTGCTTAGAACGATGCAGGGCTTTTCATGATAGCGTGCCACACGTGCAGCAACGATACCTACAACCCCTTCATGCCATCCTTCACCCTCTACAACGATCACGTGGTCATTTTCATCCACCTGCATCAATGCCTTCTCAGTAATTTCCTGTTCTGTTGCTTTCCTTGCCGTATTGAGATCGATCAGTCTTTCCAACCTGACCCGTGCATCATAAATATTACTGGAAGATAAAAATTCCACTGCATATTTGGCATCATCCATGCGTCCTGCTGCATTCAGCAGAGGAGCCAGGAAAAACCCTATATCATCTGCTTTAAGTATCTCTTTTTGGCTATGTTCC
The DNA here is from genome assembly GCA_026983895.1 of Sulfurovum sp. GTDB lineage: Bacteria > Campylobacterota > Campylobacteria > Campylobacterales > Sulfurovaceae > Sulfurovum. The sequence goes on along the minus strand of JALSTF010000098.1, from coordinate 2,949 downwards.
ATAAATGCTCTCACGCAAGGCCTTTGGCTCTTGTTAAGTGCTTCCATCCCAGCTTTTACCATTGCCCTGTTGATATGCTGGAGAGGCATGACATCCGCGATGATCGCTATAGCTGCCAATTCCATATAAGGCATCATCCCGATTTTCAAACCAAGCGTATTTTTCAGTGATGCGATCAAATACCACGCTATCTGTGCACCGCAGACCTCTCCGTAGGGGAAGGTGCAAGTCTCCTGCTTCTGGTCAACAATGGCATAAGCCTCAGGCAGCTCAGGAGCAAGCATATGATGATCTGTAATGATCAATTCTATACCTGCATCTTTACAAAGCTTAGCCGCATAGACCGCTGAAATACCGTTATCGACTGTGATAGCGAGGTCTGTTCCTTCAATTCGGGGAATGATGTTCGCAGATAATCCGTATCCATCTTTGAAACGGTTGGGTATGATCCATTCTACAGGATATTCTATCTCGTCAAAAAAGAGTTTCATCAGGGTAGTGGAGACCACTCCGTCTACGTCATAGTCACCGATGATCGTAATCTTTTCATGATGTTTTATGGCATGAACAATACGTTCAGTCGCTTTGTCCATATCTTTGAAAGCAGAAGGGTGAGGAAGATCTTTTAACGTAAGCATACCCTCTTCAAAACGTTTTTGAAGAAGAGATCCCAACGCATCAAGCGTTATGGAAGGGTGCATCTATTTTCTGTTTTGCATGGAAGCTCTCACGAATGCCAGAATGGAAGGATTGGCATTCTGAAGCCTGGAAGTAAATTCCGGATGGAACTGTACTCCCAGGAACCAGGGATGATCCGTGACTTCTACTGCCTCAATAAGACCATGCGATTCACCCGTGATCTCCATTCCCTTGGCTTCAAAAGCTTCACGATACTTCGGGTTGGCCTCATAGCGATGTCGGTGTCTTTCATAGATCACAGGGGCATCATAGGCAGTACGGAGGTTCGAACCTTCTTTGGTCTCGCACTCATACTCGCCAAGTCTCAGTGTTCCGCCCATCGGAGAAGTGGTCGTACGTATCTGCTTCGCACCCGCAGCATCGATGAATTCATCGATGAGATAAATGATCGGATCGGGTGTGTTTTCATCGAACTCAATGGAATTGGCTGCAGTGAGTCCCAATACATTCCTTGCAAATTCCACCATAGAGAGCTGCATCCCCAGACAGATACCCAGGAAAGGGATCTTCTTTTCCCTGGCATACTGAATAGAGAGTATTTTCCCCTCAACTCCGCGTTCCCCGAAACCTCCTGCAACCAAAATACCATCTACGTCGTTCAGGTATTTGGCTGCACCGTCCTCTTCCACCTTCTCCGAATCGACCCATTTGATATTCACTCGGCTGTCCAGATGCGCTCCCGCATGGATCAGGGCTTCAGTCAATGATTTGTAGGATTCTTTCAAATCAAGATACTTGCCTACAAATGCAATTTTCACTTCTTCTTCAGGCATAATGATCTTATGTACAAGATCGCTCCATTCATCCATTTTGGGCTGACAGTCCGAGAGTTCAAGCTGTTTGCAGATCGGTCTCAGAATATCCTGTCGAAGAAAATTCAACGGTACCTGATATATGGTCGCAGCATCTTCAGCTACGATGACTGATTCTTCTTCTACATCACAGCTATAGGCTATTTTTCGTTTGATCTCACTGCTTACCGGTACTTCTGCCCTGAGAACAAGCATATGAGGAGCAATACCGATACGTCTCAGTTCCTGTACAGAATGCTGTGTCGGTTTAGTTTTCAATTCGCCTGCAGCCTTGATATAGGGAAGCAGTGTCACGTGAACATTCATGACGGTTTCTTTGCCCAGTTCATGCTTCATCTGTCTGATCGTTTCAAGAAAAGGAAGTCCTTCTATATCACCTGTTGTACCTCCAAGCTCAACAATAAGAATATCTTTTCCTTCTCCTGCACGTACGATACGCTCTTTGATCTCATTGACAATATGGGGAACCACCTGGATCGTTTTTCCAAGATACTTTCCTTTACGCTCATTCTCAATAACGGTTTTATAGACAAGTCCCGTAGTAAAGTTGTTATTCTGGGTGAGAGAAGTATCAAGAAATCGTTCATAATGCCCAAGGTCAAGATCGGTCTCTGCACCGTCTTTTGTTACAAAGACCTCTCCATGTTCAAGAGGGGACATCGTACCGGGATCCACATTGATATAGGGATCAAGTTTCAGTACACCTACCCTTTGCCCTGTATGTTTGAGAAGTGTTCCAATACTTGCAGCAGTGATTCCTTTTCCCAAGGAACTCAATACACCGCCGGTCACAAAAATATATTTTGTTTTCTTTTCACTCATGTCATTTTTTCCTTAAGCCACTATAGGCATGATGATCGTTATGAAATTCTCATCTTTAACAATAAAGGGGAGAGAAGGTTCGTTGAATTCCAACGTAAATTCATTCTTATCTATCTGCGAAATAAAATCCAGAATATATCGGCTGTTGAAAGAGAGTTCATATTTTTCATTCAGGCCTGTGGCTATTTCTATTTCTGTTTTTGCTTCTACATTATCGGCACTTAAAGAATTAAAAATGATGACATCTGAAAGAAGTGTCATTTTGATCTCCTGAGAAATGGTTGTGATCATTTTGATAGCATCGATCATTTCTTTTTTGGGAAGTGTTAGAGAGTGCTTGACCGATGTAGGAATGATCCTCTGATAATCAGGGAATTTTCCATTGATCAATCGGGTATAGAAAAAGTAGTTTTCATTGGTAATGATCAAATTGGTCTCATCGTAATAGATATTGATCTGGTCCAGAAAAAGTTTTTGTATTTCGAGAATAGCTTTTTTAGGAACGATAAGGGAAAGTTCCTGGCTGTTGTTGCCGGGAATACTTGCAATCGCCAGTCTTCGGGTATCTGTACCTACCAAATCTGTTGAATCGAGTTTGATATTGATAAGAGCACCA
>JALSTF010000097.1 GCA_026983895.1 Sulfurovum sp. | reverse complement strand
ACACGGACCTGTCTTCCTCGAAGCCATGACCTGCCGCTACGAAGGCCACTCCGTCGCCGATGCCAACAGTTACCGCAGCAAAGAAGAGATGCAGATCTGTCAAGGCAGGGACCCCATCGATCGGATGGAAACATTCCTGCGTACACAGTACGCCTTTACACAGGATACCCTTGATGGCATAGAGCAGCGCGCCCAGCATGCGGTCGATGAAGCCGTTGCCTTTGCTGCCAATGCAGCCCAGCCGGAGCTCTCCGAACTCTATGAAGATATGTATGCAGAAAGGAAAAGCAATGTTGTATCGTGAAGCATTGAACAAAGCGATCGATGAAGCCATGGCAGCCGATGAAAGTGTGGTCGTTCTGGGTGAGGATGTCGGACTTTACGGCGGCAGTTACAGGGTGACCGAAGGGCTTGTCGCCAAATACGGAGAGAAACGCCTCATCGATACACCCATTGCCGAACTCTCCATTGTCGGGAATGCCGTAGGTATGGCCATAGGAGGACTGCGGCCCGTCGCTGAGATCATGACGGCCAATTTCGCCCTGCTCGCATTTGACCAGATCATCAACCATATGGCCAAATACCGCTATATGAGCGCAGGGAAGATCACCCTCCCCATGGTGGTGCGTTTCCCTCAGGGGGTCAGCCGCCAGCTGGCTGCGCAGCACTCCGAGAATTATGAGCAGATGCTCGCTGCCGTTCCCGGGTTGAGCGTCTTTGCAGCTTCCGATGTCAATTATGCCTACCATGCCCTCAAATATGCGATCATGAGCGATGATCCCATTGTCTTCATAGAGCATGAACTCCTTTACAACAAAAAAGGAGACGTCGATTTCGATGCGGACGTAGACCCTTTCAAAGCAAGGGTCATCAAAGAAGGGAACGACATGACCATCGTCAGCTACCTCAAAACGCTCGACGATGTGATGGAAGCCGTTCCCAAAATAGAAGAGAAACTGGGCAAAAGCTGCGAAGTGATCGACCTCTGTTCACTCAATCCCGTGGATTATGCCACACTGGAAGCATCGCTTAAAAAAACCTCCGCCATCGTCGTGGTCGAAGAGGATCACAAAACAGGCGGATTTGGCGCACAGATCGTAAGCTGGGCTGCCGAAGAGATGTTCTACAGCCTCGATGCACCGCCGCTGCGCATCGCCGGTGCAGATGTCCCCATCCCCTACAACCGTACGCTCGAACTCGCTTCTATTCCGACAGTGGACAAGATCGCCGAACAGATCATAGCCTGGGGAGAGAAAAATGGACTATAAGGTCGTCATGCCCCGTCTCTCCGACGCGATGGACGAAGGACAGCTGGTCGAATGGAAGATCAAACCGGGTGATACGGTCAAAAGCGGTGATGTCATCGCCGAAGTAGAAAGCGACAAGGCTGTCATAGAGATACAGACATTCAAAAGCGGCAGGGTCAAAGCGCTTCTTGTTCAGGAAGGGGAAACCGTACCTGTCGGTACCGATATCGCGCTGATAGATACAGCATCCTCCAAGGAAGAAACTCCGGTCCGGGAAAAGCAAAAAGTACCTGACAACAGCGAAAAAGAGACAGCACAGCCTGTGAAACAGTCTGCACCCGAACTGCAGGCAGAAACAACACATATCCCTGCTTCGCCACCCAACAATATCATCGACCAGATAGTGGACAAAGAAGTGTCGTCCGTACAGCCCTCCTCGTTCACGGGAGGGAGTGCGTCTCCCCGGGCCAAGGCGCTGGCAGCACAGTACGGACTGGATATAGACAGCCTCCAGAAAGAGGACCAACTGCCTCTACCTGCACATTATGCCGATGTAAAACGGTATTATATACGCAGATATTTCACGGCAAAAGCCCTTGAACTGATCGCAAAATATCACCTTTCCACCGAGATCTTCCCTGCCGGAAAGAAACACAGCGAAGAAGAGGTGAAAGCGTACATACAGGCGCATGAGATCCCCCTTCCCGAACCGCTCGACATCGCAAAACGGTCGATGATCACCATGGTGAACGAAGCGGCGAAAAAGCCGGTCTATCATATGAGCGGCCATCTCGATGCCAGATTGATGAACCACTATGCCACAAAAGAACTTACCGTGACCGTATGGCTGCTGAAGCTCCTAGCCGAAGCCATGATGCGCCACCCCTCCTTCCGTATGACACTCGATACCGACACCAGACAGCTCTGGCCCAATGCCAATATCTCCCTGGCGATGGCAGAAGGCGAACTGCTCTATATGCCTGTATTCAAGGAACTCAACAAAAAAAGTGTACAGCAGATCGCGCAGGAACTGCAAAGCTTCAAAACAAAACTCAGCGCACGCAGGCTGAGCAAGGAAGACCTAACAGGTTCGACCTTCGGGCTTTCCAACCTCGGTATGACCGGTGTCGAACAGTTCGATGCCATGATCAATAAAAATGACTGCGCCATTGCCGCTGTGGGAAGTGAAAAAGAGGGCCAGATCGTTGTGACCCTGACCGTAGACCACCGTATCATCAATGGGTATCAGGCCGCTCTTTTCATGGAAGCACTGAAAAAGCTGGCCGAAGATCCAAAAAGTTTCAAGGAGCACTGACCATGTATGACATACTCTATATCGGCGGCGGCCTCAACTATGCCGGTGCCATCATTGCTGCCAAAAAAGGCCTGAAAGTGGCTCTGGTGGAAAAAGAGCTTGCGCTGCTTGGCGGGACATGCCTGCATAAAGGCTGCATCCCCTCCAAAATGTTCCTCCACCATGCCAACACCCTCAGGGAAAGCCGCAATCCGCTCTTCAATGGCAGCCTGACACTCGATATGGAGGCGCTTGTTTCCAAAAAGAACACACTGACCCAGAGTGCCAACAAAGCCGTGATCTCCCAATGCAGGAACATCGACCTGATAGAAGGAGAAGGGAAACTCGTCGCACCCCACACAGTGGAAGTGAAAGGAAAAACCTATGAAGCGGAACATATTGTCATAGGCACGGGCTCTTCCCTTTTCATTCCCGAAGGCATCGCCTATGACGGGGAACAGATCATCAGCAGCGACGAAGTACTCGAAATGAAAAGCCTTCCCGAAAATATCGCCATTTACGGTGATGGACCTATCGGGCGGGAAATGGCAAGCTTTTTTGCTTCCAATAAAGTCAAAACAACACTCATCTCAAGACATGAAGGCCTGCTCAAAGGAGCACACCCTCTCATTACAGAAGGGATGCGCGTACAGACGGAAAAACTGGGGATAGAACATTTGAGGAACCATCCTGTCCTCAAGGCACATGCGACCCAAAGGGGCGTGCATATCACCTTTGAGGACGGCACATCCAAATACTTCGACAAACTGCTTGTCGCTACAGGGCGGAAACCCAATACCGATGTCATTGCCACGGATGAAGTCAAAGTCGAACGC
>JALSTF010000096.1 GCA_026983895.1 Sulfurovum sp. | reverse complement strand
AACTACTCCAGTGGCAAAGAGAGCCTCAAGCATGCGCTGAAAATGGCGAAGATCAACCATATCGTCACCTCCAGACAGTTCATCACCAAACTCAAGGCGAAAGGCTTCGACCTTGAGGAGGTACTCTCAGCGTGCGAGGTGATCTATATGGAGGATCTCAAAGAGGAGATCGGCAAAGTCGAAGCGGTGATGATGCTCTTGAGTGTGAAGGTGCTGCCTGCATGGATGCTCAAACTGCTGTTCGTACGAAAGTCCAAGATCACCGATACCGCAGCGATCCTCTTCTCCAGCGGTAGTGAAGGCACACCCAAGGGGATCGAGCTGACACACAAGAACATCATGGGCAATATCAAGCAGATCACCACCCTGCTCAACCCGACCGATGAGGATGTGATGCTCGGTACCCTGCCGATCTTCCACTCCTTCGGTCTGACGGTTACAACCCTGCTCCCGCTTGTCGAAGGGATCCCCGTCGCGTGTCATCCGGATCCCACCGACGGGTTTGGGATCGGCAAGGTCGCTGCGAAATATCGGGCGACGATGCTCTTTGCCACGGCAACTTTCCTGCGGCTCTATGCACGTAACCGCAAAATCCATCCGCTGATGTTCAAAGATCTACGGATGGTGGTCGCAGGTGCGGAGAAACTGCCCGAGGAGATCAGGCAGATGTTCAAGGCGAAGTTTGGGCATGAGATCTACGAGGGGTACGGCGCGACCGAGACGACCCCGGTCGCTTCGGTCAACATCCCCGATGTGCTGCTGATGGACACGTGGAAGCCTCAGATAGGCAACAAGCCCGGTACGGTGGGACTGCCGCTTCCTGGCAGCAGCTTCAAGATCGTCGATCCCGAAAGCTCCGAGGAGCTAAACGTGGGCGAGGATGGAATGATCCTCATCGGCGGGACGCAGATCATGAAGGGGTATCTGGGCGATCCGGAGAAGACCGCATCGGTCATCAAAGAGATCGACGGCATTCGTTGGTATGTTACGGGGGATAAGGGGCACATCGACGAGGATGGCTTTCTCACCATCGTCGACCGCTACAGCCGCTTTGCCAAGATCGGCGGTGAGATGGTGAGTCTTGGTATGGTCGAACAGGAGATCGCCAAAGTCCTGCACGAGGATGAAAAGATCGCCGTAGCAGCGATCCCCGACGAGAAAAAGGGCGAAGCGGTCGTCCTGCTCTTTGAAGGTGCAGGCGAAGTGGATGAGGTGATGGAGCGCATCGGCACACTGGGCATGAACCCGCTCTTTGTCCCCTCCAAAGCCTATAAGGTCGATGCGATCCCGGTACTGGGTACGGGAAAGGCGGATTTCAAAGGGGCGAAGAGGCTGGCGATGGAGTTGGATCATGAAAAATGACAGTGAAATAAAATACGCCGGTTTTTTTGGCCGGCTTGCCGTTTTTTTGATTGACCTTTTGATCATTTCTTTCCTTCTGTATGCATTGACACATGTCTTTGGAAATGAAGGGATCAGGATCGGATCGATCGTGACAGCATGGCTTTACTGGGCGATATCGTTGAGTATGTGGCGTACAACATTGGGAGGGAAACTGCTTGCCATAGAGATATGCAGTACAGATGGTTCACCTCTTTCTTTTGCCAGGGCATCTATTCGCTTTTTCGTAAGCATTGTTCCTTTTGCACTCTATCTTTTTTGGAGAGGTATGCAGCACAGTGTGATACCCGCCCCTTCTCCCACGATGCAAATGCTTCCCCAGCTTGTTTATCTCCTGCCGCCGTTCCTGATATTCTTTACGGATAAACGGCAAATGATCCATGATATTGTTGCCGGAAGTATCGTGCTCGATGTGAGTAAAAGATCTGTAGATAAAAATGATACAAGTATCCATATTGTCTCTCTTGGACAAAAGATATTGCGAGTGATAGTGATCGGGGTTTTTCTGCTGGTTTTTGGATACGTACTGATCTATACCTCAGTCTTTTTTATGTTGGGAAAACATCAACACGATGCCTATAATGCCTCGTTTCATACCACATATCCCGTCAATGATCATAACGATAGTACGATCGTTTTTTATCATCGAGAGTTGCAGCATGCAAGCAAAGCATTTGTCGAAGCTGACGGTATGTATGAAATATTTGAAGCGGATGTCAAAAGGGATCTTGCTGTCAACTGTATCGAATATCTGCTAAGGGCAGATCATAATGTGTCGGAATGGATTGAAGAGGGAAGCCGTTTCAGAAAAAATGCCAGAAACAAGTATGCCAATACAAAAGAGAAGATTGCCAAAGCAAAGGCGAATGAAGACTATATGGGGCGGCATTTCTATGACTACGATCTGAATGATGTGAACGAGATAGAGGATCATATCGCGGATCCGTTTGGAGGAAACGGTATCGAGAATAACCGTACATGCAGGAAGAAGATGCCTGTGGATGAGATGTATCAGGCGTTTATCTATCGTTACATCAGCAACCGTGAAGAGGCATTGCAGGATGATATCCGGGAAGAGAAATATGCGAAACCGTCAGGTACGCTTAACAAATCTTTTTACCGGGATCAGATCAGGAAAACACAATCATGGTTGAAAATGCTGTATGAGAAGCATCCGGGCTATAGGACATATAAAGTGCAGCAAAAGCGTTTGGAGGAGCAGAAAAAAGAAGAGTCTAAAAGGGCAAAGGAAGAAAAAGAGCGTTTGCGTAAGGAAAATGCACTCTGGAAAAGTGCATCGGAGGGATTTAACTACCCTATGTACTACTTGAAAGGTGTGGATGCGAATATCCGCAATAAAGAAGGACTTACCCCTTTGATGGTCGCGGTCAGGCATGGACACTCTTTTGTCATTGATACCTGGGCAATGGATGGCGTTGTTGCAGATGTCTGGGCCAAAGACCCTGCGGGGAAAACGGCGTGGGATTACATCAAAAAACCCAAAAACAGAACGGAAGAGATATTTTCGGACAGAATGTATGGTGCATTGCGGCTTTTCGAGGTATATCAGATTGTTAACAATAGAGCCAAGATCGTAGCTTCCGGTTACCATAACAATACAGATCTTTTGGACATAACCATTGATGGTGATGTATGCCGAAACTTTACCTTTCCTCAACATACACGATGCCAGGCACTCAAGCCTCCGGCCAAGCATGACATATTCAAGGCAATCAAAACAAAAGACGATGCACTTTTTGACAAGTTGCTGCCTACGGTGAAAGATCTTTCTATACAAAATAAAAACCATTACAGTCTGTTGTGGGCAAGTATCCTTTATCATAACCCTTATGCCCTGGATCGGCTGCTTAAAAAAGGAGCTGACAAGTATGAGATTGACCCCATGGGCTTGAAAACACCTGTTTACTGGACAGCCATGCACAATGATACCAAAAGCCTTAAAATACTTTTAGATAACGGT
>JALSTF010000095.1 GCA_026983895.1 Sulfurovum sp. | reverse complement strand
AGAGCGGATAGTTGGAGGGGACCACTACCATACGGGGGCAGAGCTGCAACGCCTGTGCGATGGGCATGGCGGTCTTGACCCCGCACTCTCTCGCCTCATAGCTGGCAGTGGTGATGATGCCCCGTATCTTTTCCCTTCCGTCGATATGGTCTACAAAATAGCTCTCGAAGGTTTTTTTCCTGTCGGAGTAAAAGACCGGTGTAACGAATGCCCCGCTGTTATCGTTCATGAGCCGGATGTTGGTGCGTTTGCGGTTGAAGATCTCCAGGTTGCTCCGGCTGCCCACGGCCATGGGGATATTTTTAAGCGAAGGGTCAACCGTCCGTTCGGCAGAAGCGAAGAAGCTGTCAATGTCGATATGTACGAACATGGCTCTCCTCTCCTTCGTATTTTTTAAAAGTATAGCCCAAAAGGAGCTATGGGGAGAAAAAGAGGGTCAAAATGTCATGAAATCATAAATGGAAGTGTGGATCGACACTACAGAGTTATAAGGATATTTCCGACTGCAGATCGAAGAGAAGAAACCGTTTTACTATTTTGACCCGAAGGAGATCGGGATAGAGTAATAGGTAGTGTATGATGTGATGAAGAGGAATAGGAGATAAGTTGTCATTGTCACCTGACTCCTTAATTTTGACTCCTTAATTTCACTTCAGGTGAAGCGGGTGCAGGGTTGAGTGAAACAATAACACTCTGCTCAGTTCCCCGGGATTGGGTAACATCGATCTGATCTGCAAAGAGTATCCCCGCAAGCAGAAACAGCAGTAAACCTGTAAACTTTTTCATTTCTTCTTCCTCCTATTTAAAAAATGTCTCCAAGTATAACATAGTTCAAATGGGGGGAAAAAAAATTGATCTATATCAAGAAGTAGGGAAAAAAGTTTTAGGAAAGATTTTAACGGAGTACACCCATGTGTACTCTTTGGGAATTACTCTGCAATATGCACATAGAAGTTGATAGCCTGATGGATCCAGCTTCCTCCGGCACCGTTACCGATCTCCAGTCTGTCTCCGTAGCTATTTGTCCAGCCTTGGGTGCAGTGTCTGCAAGCTGTCCAAGAGGTATTGACATCATCATAATGGACATGAAACGTATAATCTCCATAGTTGGTCGTATGCACATAGGTAAAAAATATATTTTCATTATAACAGGTATACTCTCCGTTGTTTACAGCTACCTCAAAGGCGCATTCGGCTTTTTTTACGATCTTCTCTTTAGATGAATTGTTGATCATCCAACACTCATTCTCCTTTTTTTCTGCCCAGTCGTCTGTAAAATCGGTACCTCCACAGGTGGCTTTGACATATTCGCCGTTGACTTGATAGAGTTTTTGATTCGGTGCAAACGGATAAACTTTCTCCCCAATCTCTAGTGCAGGATCGAAACGGTGTTTGACGGTGATGCGGTAGTCGCAGGTGCCTTTGTCTATCTCTTGGTCGGTTTGCCATTGAGAATCCAGAGCACCTAAAATCTTCAAGTAAAACTCTGAATCTCTAAAAATTTCATGCTCAGAATTATCATTCCTCATATAAGACCGTATAAACTCATGACCGGAAAGTTCTTCTACTCCATAACACTCTTGATTTGGAGGTAAATGTCCGGGAATAGCCATCATTACCTTATCGCATGTCAGTGTTACATATCGTCCAATTGCTTCCATATGATCAGAGGGAACAGCTACACCTACATTTCTGAAATATTCTCTCTGCCATGGTTTGAATGCTTTAACCATATCATTTGCCCATAAGTTTCCTTGGGAATGCGATACAAGCAAAACCCTATGCCCTTTATCGAAACTGTATTGTTGATAATCTGCTACCATTTCCATTACATTGGAAAGGTGTGTGACGGTTGCCAATGAAACATATGCTTTCAATTTCTGTCTAAACTCTTCAGGGTATCCAGCATCTATCAAAAACCATTCTAAAAATCTGAAAAGAGAACTGTTATCGACTTGACCTGCCTCCTTCATTTGCACATAAGTCTCCGCTAGATCAAAGAACTGTTTAAACTTTTCGTCATGAGTCGGATCAGTACGATACATGCCGTGCCAATTATATGCTACTTTGAATGCATACCTTTTGCCAACAGCACTCTCCCCTTCGTTCATAATCTCATTTTCTTGGATGATTCCTTTTAGGATAAGTCTTTTTCTTAATTCATTTTCTCCATCCTTTGCCTGAGTATATGTATTCCAAACCCCGTTTCCAAAATAGATATCCGTAATACACTCGCTATAGTCTACCGATGCACGAAGCGGTGCCAAGAAGACCAGCAGTATCAAAACAATACTTTTTATTATTATCCGTTTCATCGCTACTCCTCAATACTCTCAAGATCAAAATCGCACGGTTTTTCAAACCGATGGTCTCCAAACACATGCCCTGACAAATTGCTGTTGAATCGATAGTATGCCTCTATACGCTCTTTTGTATTGAAAGCTTTGGAAACATACTCATCATTAAATATTCTATTGTCAATTCCATAATTAAGAGACTCCCCCAATTTTTCATATGTACTATACCTGCATTCATGTGCTTTATCTATCAATAAATATTTCTTATCTTCATAAGCTGTTTGAGGGGTTTGAATAATTTTTTGTATCACCCTTCCCCACTGTAGTCCAAGCTGGGTTTTATGTTTTGGATAATCTGAGTTGGCATATTTGTTAATCACCCATCTTTCAAGGTCATCCCGAATCCCGTTACGGTTAAAGTCAATCCCAAGCAGTGTTTTGTTGTTCTTCTTCTCATCCGGTTCGGGCGGGAGTTTGAAACCGTTGATAACCTCGGGGACATAGAAGCGATAGACGATGGGTTTGATGCGCATATCCATACCGGGCATTTTCTTCATAAGATTTTTGAATGTCGTCTCATAAAACCCTACAGCAAGAGGTGTGTCGGGTGTAAAGCTCAGACGGTTTTCATTTTGGTCATAGGCTATGGTTCCGTCGATAGTTTCATCTTTGCTTTTGGAAACACCAAAGCCAAACATCCCCCATGTTTTCTTTTGTCCGCTCAAACGCTTGAGCATAACACTGTGTTGTATACTCATCGGATTGAGCGCTTCGTTAAATACCGCTTCGATCGTGACATTGGCATCCACTTCAGGTGAAGTGGGTGCGGGTGTGAGTGATGTGATGATGCTCTGATCTGTCCCCTCTGACTTGGTAACATCGATCGTTTCTGCAAAGAGTATGCCTGCAAGCAGTAACAGCAGTAAGCCTGTAAATTTTTTCATCTTTTTCTCCTCCTGTTTGAAAAATCTTTTTAAGTATAGCATAGTTCAAACGGGGGGGGGAATTGATCTTGGTCAAGAACACGGCTGTTTCATTCTAAAGCCTCCATTAACCTGAAAATAAAAAAATAAAAAAATAAAGAAA
>JALSTF010000094.1 GCA_026983895.1 Sulfurovum sp. | reverse complement strand
CAAAGAAGCTTTTGCAGGAAAAAAATCGCTGATCAACTATGCTGTCAAAGCGAATTCGAACCTTTCGGTCATTGCCCATCTGGCGAAACTCGGTGCCGGTGCGGACTGTGTGAGCATCGGTGAAGTGAAACGTGCCTTGGATGCCGGTGTGGACAAGTACAAGATCATTTTCTCCGGTGTAGGAAAACGTGATGATGAGATAGAAGAGGCACTGAAACAGGATATTCTTATGCTTAACCTGGAAAGTGAAGCGGAGATGAAGCGTGTTGAGATGGTCGCCAGAACACTGGGGAAAGAGGCGCGTATTTCCATCCGTGTCAATCCAAACATCGATCCGCAGACCCATCCGTATATTTCGACAGGCTTGCAGGAGAACAAATTCGGTGTTGAGATCGATATGGCAAAACGCATGTATATCTATGCGAACAAGTCTGAGTATCTCAACCCGGTAGGGATCCATTTTCATATCGGTTCACAGCTTACAAAACTCGATCCTATCAAAGAAGCGGCAGTGATCGTGGCAGACCTGGTGCGTTCACTCAAGGCGATCAAGATCGATATCAAGTTCTTTGATGTCGGCGGAGGGATCGGTGTGGTCTACAGTGATGAAGTGACGATCCCTGTACATGACTATACTGCAGCGATCTTTGAAGCGACCAAAGGCCTGGATGTTACGCTGCTTTGCGAGCCTGGCCGGTACATGGTGGCAAATGCCGGGGCATTTTTTACCCGTGTCCTGTATGAGAAGATCAATGGGGACAGGCGCTTCGTGATTGTGGACGGAGGGATGAATGATCTGATCCGCCCAAGTCTCTACAGTGCGTATCACCGTATTGAAGCTGTGATGGTCGAAGGGGATAAAACACCTGCAGATGTGGTCGGGCCTGTCTGTGAAAGCGGTGATTTCTTCGGCAAGCACGTACCGCTTCCGCCGCTTGAGCACGATGACCTTGTCGTGGTCCATTCCGCCGGTGCATACGGATTTACGATGGCGAGCAATTACAATACTCGGCCCAGGCCTGCAGAAGTAGCTCTTGAAAAAGGGAAAGACAGGCTGATCAGGGCGCGTGAGACCTATGAGGACCAGATACGGCTTGAAAAAGCCTATCTCAAAAAGGATTAAGTCCAAAGGAAAGCCGATGACATTAGAGGAACTCAGAGAGAAGATCGACAAGATTGATGATACACTGCTCAAACTTTACAATGAGCGTATGGACCTTGTCCATAAAGTAGGTGAATTGAAAAATACGACCGGGGCTCCCATTTACCGCCCGGAACGCGAACAGGCGATCCTGAACAGGCTCAAAGCACAGAATGGGGGCAAACTGACCGATGCAGCCATCGAGGCACTGTTCCTGGAAATGTTTGCCGTAGCAAGGAATCTTGAATTGCCCGAAGCAGTTGCTTTCCTTGGTCCTGAAGCGAGTTTTACCCATCAGGCTGCCGAGAGCAAGTTCGGGGCTTTGAGCACCTATCTGCCCATCTCTTCCATCCCGGGTGTGTTCCGTGAAGTGGCAAAGGGTACAGCAAAATTCGGCGTGGTTCCCATAGAGAACAGTTCCAACGGGATCGTGACCGATACGATCAACTGTCTGGACGAATATGACCTCAAGATCATTGCCGAGGTCGTGATCGATGTGCATTTGTCGTTTGCTGCCAAATGCCAGGATGTCAAGAAGATCAAAAAGATCTATTCGAAAGATATCGCATTCGGACAGTGTCGGAATTTCCTTGCGGACCTTGGCCTGGATATGATCGAGCACATCCCGGTAGAATCGACAGCAAAAGCGGCAAAACTGGCATCGGAAGATATGGAAGCAGCGGCACTCTGTCCTTCGATCGCGGCAAAGATGTACAACCTGCCTATCCTTTTTGAGAATATAGAGGATGATGCGAATAACAGGACACGTTTTTTTGTGGTTTCCAATTTCGAGAACCGGCCTTCGGGCAGCGACAAAACGTCCATCCTCGTAAAACTTGCGAACAAGCCGGGCGCACTGGTCGACTTCCTGAACGATTTCGAGAAGGCGAAGGTGAACCTTACAAAGATAAAATCACATATCGTGGAAGGGAAATCGGTCTTTTTCCTGGAGTTCAACGGGCATAAAGAGGACAAAGATATCGCGGAGATACTGGATCAGCACAAAGAGGAGATCAAAGTACTCGGCTCTTACGTCAAAGAACGTGACGATATATAGAATGAAAAGAAAAAAGAAATGATGAAATTTAACAAAGTACTCGAAAATATACAGACCTATGAAGCAGGGAAACCGATCGAACTGGTAGTACGTGAATTCGGGATCGCACCGGAGAATGTGGTAAAACTTGCTTCAAATGAAAACCCGATCGGGACGAACCCTGCCATTGCCAAAGTAATACGTTCCAATGCGGATATCGCGCATCTCTATCCGGATGACAGTATGTTCGAACTCAAAGATGCACTCGGCCATAAGTTCGATGTATCTGCCGACAACATCATCATTGGTGCAGGGTCGGACCAGGTACTGGAGTTCATCTCCCGTGCACTATTGAATGAGAACGAATCGGTATTGATGTCGGCAGTTACTTTTGCCATGTATGAGATCTACGCCCGGCAAATGGGTGCGAAGATCATACGTACGCAGAGTTGGGAGCATAAATACGAAGAGTTCATCGAAGCGTACAGGATGCATAAACCAAAGATCATGTATATCTGCACACCGAACAATCCGACAGGCGATGCGATACCCAGAGAAGAAGTGCTCAAGATCATCGAAGCGGTCTCTTCCGATACTCTGATCGTGGTAGATGGCGCCTATATGGAATATGCAGCAGCCAAAGATGCAGCGTATGCGATAACACCGAATGATGTGCTCACGTATGACAATGTGATCTATCTGGGAACATTTTCCAAAGCACACGGCCTTGGCGGTATGCGGGTAGGATACGGTATTGCTCAGCCTGGCCTGATAAAAGAGTTGTATAAAATGAGACCGCCGTTCAATATTACGACCTTGTCGCTTCTGGTCGCTATCGAAGCCTGCAGGAACGATACCTTTGTAGAGAGATCCATTGCTTTGCACCAGGAGCAGATAAAACGGTATGAAGCTTTTGCAAAAGAGAACGGATTTGAGTATATAGAGAGCTATACGAATTTCATCACCTATCTTTTCCCGGAAACGATGGATTCGACGCTGATCTCCGATGCGCTGCTCAGGCGCGGGGTGATCATTCGCAATCTTGCCTCCTACGGTATGAACGGGGTGCGTATTACGATCGGTACCCAAAAGCAGAATGATGTTTTTTTCAAGCATTTCTCCGAGGTCATTTCTTGAGAAAAGCAGAAGTGGTAAAAAGCCGGGAAGTGGAAGTGAGACCGCTTGATCTGAAAGTGTTCGCCGTAGAATATACCGGGGAAGAAACAGC
>JALSTF010000093.1 GCA_026983895.1 Sulfurovum sp. | reverse complement strand
CCTGAACGCTACAACAGGGAAGTGATTTGGCCGGACAAAGTGCGTATAAACAGACAATATATGCAGGAATGGTCGCTGAAAAAAGATATAATCTATATGATTAAAACGATCACAGGATAACCGATGGAGAAGATTTTTCTTTCACCGCCGCACATGAGCGGCAAAGAACAGCAGTATATCGCGGAAGTCTTTGAGAGTAACTATATCGCGCCTTTGGGTGCGTTTGTGGATCGCTTCGAGAGATCCGTGTGCGACTATACCGGAGCGGGCTATGCACTCGCGACCAATACGGCAACGGCAGCACTGCATCTGGCGTTGCGGGTACTCGGGGTGGGTGAGGGTGATTATGTACTTGCTTCGACCTTTACTTTCATCGGATCGGTCAATGCCATACTCTATCAGCATGCCCATCCTATCTTTGTAGACAGTGACGAGAGCTGGAATCTCTCTCCTTCACTGCTCAAAGAAGCGATCGCAAAAGCGCCCCAAAAGCCCAAAGCGCTGATCGTGACACACCTTTACGGACAGATGACCAAAATAGACGAAATAGCTGAGATCTGTCAAGAGGAGGGGATCTATCTGGTTGAGGATGCCGCCGAGTCCCTTGGGGCAATATATCATGGCAGGCAGAGCGGCACATTCGGTGATATGGGCGTGTACTCCTTCAACGGTAACAAGATACTCACCACCTCCGGCGGAGGCATGCTTGTCAGCGACAATGAAGCATGGATAGAAAAAGCGAAATCCCTCTCGACACAGGCAAAAGAAGAGAAGCCCTATTATGAGCATAAAGAGTATGGCTATAACTACCGTATGTCCAATGTGCTGGCAGCCATCGGTGTTGCCCAGATGGAAGTGCTGGATGAGCGTGTCCGCAGGCGCAGAGAGATATGTGATCTGTATGGAGCACTTCTTGGTGACTTGGAAGAAATAAGATTTATGCCGGAATTGGCAGGAAGCAGGGGGAACCGCTGGCTGACAACGCTGACCCTGGAAACGGGTGACCCCTTTAAGAGTATGGCTGCGCTGGAAAAGGAACATATCGAAAGCCGCCCGCTGTGGAAACCGATGCACCTGCAGCCGCTGTTTAAAGGCGCTTTGGCTGTCGTGGACGGTACTTCCCAAAAACTGTTCGCCAAAGGTCTGTGCCTGCCGAGCGGGAGCAGTATGTCCGATGAGGATGTCGCACGTGTCAGTGCAGTGGTGAAGCGGAGCATAGGATGATCTCCCTGAACGCCCTTTTTCAGCCTACAGCCGCAAAAAGAGTATGGTTTTTTGTCGGTACGGATCTGCTGCTTTCTCTGCTGTCTCTGTATCTAGCCTATCTTCTGCGGTTTAATTTCCATATACCTTCACAGTTCATGGAGACATTCTGGCGGGTCTATCTGCTTCTGGCCGGGTTGAAGGTCGGTTTCATGTATGCTTTCAAGAGTTATTTTGTGATCTGGCGTTTTTTCGGGTTTGTGGATGCCAAAAATATTGTCAAGGCCCATGTGGCAGCGTATGGTATGTTCGTCCTGTTTTATATATTTTTCCCTTCCCTGTTTCAGCCCTTTCCCCGCTCAGTCATTGTGATAGACTTTTTTCTTTCTCTGATCTTTATCGGTACCTTGCGTGCAGGCAAAAGATTTATGAATGAAAGCTTCAGGGAACATGCCCTCAAGCCGGCACTGCTTCTGGGGGTGGACAGCAGAACCGGGACGATCATACAGAGTGCCATGAAGCAGGAGATCGATTATTATCCTGTGGCGATCCTTGCCCTGGATGACCATAACTATGCGGCGAATGCCTATATCAATAATGTACGGGTATATCGGGAAAAGCAGCTTGAAGAGATCGTTGAAGAAAAAAAGATCGTCTCTGCCATATTGACACAGCGTTTACCCCAGAAATCATTGAGACAGCTTGTGGAACGGTTAAATGCGGCAGGGGTCAGAGAGATCAAGCAGGTAAAGCTTTTGGGATCGGAACATGAGAAGCTGGAAGATCTCTCGATCGAGGATCTCCTCGCCCGGCATCCACAGGATCTTGATACACGTCTGATCGCTTCTTTTGTTGAGGGAAAAAATATACTCATCACCGGAGCAGGGGGGAGTATTGGCTCGGAAATTGTCAGGCAATGCCGAAAGTTTGGTGCGGCAAAGCTGGTACTCGTAGAAAACAGTGAATATAACCTCTATGCCGTAGGGGAACAGATATCGGGTGTGGACATGAGGTTGCTGAGCGTGACGGATAAAGAGGGGCTTGAAACACTTTTTGACCTTTGCCGGCCTGATATTGTGATTCATGCGGCAGCCTATAAGCATGTGCCTATCTGCGAGCATAATCCGGAGTCGGCAGTACGGAACAATGTGTTGGGTACCAAAAATGTGATCGATGTCAGTATTGGGCATGGCGTGCAGAAAGTAGTGATTATTTCTACAGACAAAGCGGTACGCCCGACCAATGTCATGGGGGCGACCAAACGTGTAACGGAGCTTTATGCTCAGAATATCTCCAGCGGGAGTACCGAGATCGTCGCTGTGCGCTTTGGCAATGTCCTGGGTTCCAGCGGCAGTGTCATTCCCAAATTCAAGCAGCAGATCGAAGCCGGCGGGCCTGTGACGGTGACACACCCCGAGATCACCCGCTATTTTATGCTGATCCCCGAAGCGTGTCAACTGGTACTTCAGGCGGCGGCCATAGCCAAAGGAGGGGAACTCTTTATCCTTGATATGGGTGAGCCTGTCAGGATCGTTGATCTGGCTAAACAGATGATACGTCTGTATGGCAAAGAAGATGAGGTAGAGATCGTTTTTACCGGACTGCGTCCGGGGGAAAAACTGTATGAAGAACTTTTGCTTGACGAGAGTGAACAGAAGACAAAATACAGCTCCATCTGTATCGCCCACCCTACGGTGTACGATATAGCAAAACTGGAAAAGGAAGTTGCCGAACTTTTGACAGCGGATGATAAAAGGGCAGCATTGAGAAAAATCGTTCCCGAATTCGTCCAAAAGAGCGAGATATGATTTTTGAATGATATTGTCATGGTATGATGGGAATATCAATATTTTTAGGAGTAAAGAATGAAGAAATTGTTGTTGGGATTGATGGTGTTGGCCAGTACATCTTTTGGAATGAGTTTGAGCAAGCTGAATACGGCATCCAAAGATGAGTTGATGCAGATCAAGGGCATAGGCGAGAAGAAAGCGGATGCGATCATCAAAGCGCGGCGCAAAGGAAAATTCAAATCCTTTGAGGATTTTCAGCGTGTCGAAGGTGTGGGTGAAGCAACGGCAAAGAATGTCAAGAATGATGTCAAGGTAAAGTCTCCCGGCGAAAAAGGGGCTCAAAAGAAAAAAAATGCCAAAAAGAAAACGGCACACAAAAGTGAAACAGCCAAAAAAGAGACAAAGAAGAAAGTCAC
>JALSTF010000092.1 GCA_026983895.1 Sulfurovum sp. | reverse complement strand
GGAAGTAAATTTTTCTTTGATGTTGAAGGGAACATTAGTGAACTGCCGAGTAGGCAGCTTGGAAGTTGTTCCAAAAGAAACAGTTGATCAGATTGAAGTGAACTGCCGAGTAGGCAGCTTGGAAGTCAAAAGTACCGCGACACCCATACAGCCAGAAGTGAACTGCCGAGTAGGCAGCTTGGAAGATTTGTCAAACTCAAGCCACCGGCCGTTAACGGTGAACTGCCGAGTAGGCAGCTTGGAAGAATCAGGTATAGCTACCAGGTGACAATGACAACTTACTTTATTCAAAGACATTATCTGTATTTATCGCAAATGTTGGGTGTAGCTTAACAGGTGTGTATAGCGTGATGAGGGAGGGGGAACAAGATATGGGTAGTCATTGTTATGGGTATCTAATTTTATCTGTGAATGACCATTTTATCGATTTTTTCGTAGTCATGCGCTAGAAGATTTCGAGATAACGCAATCTTCGCTTCGATTTTATGCTGTATCGATATATTTCCTAAAAGCGTTAAAGTCTTTTATCTCATGTTCTTTTCTCAGTGAAGCGTAGCAGAGAATAGACCGCTATAGTGTAACTTTACAGACTCATACGATATAATGAGATTAATTTACAAGCATAGGAAAAGATATGTCAGAAGCAATCAAAAGAGTTGAAAAAGCCATTGATGAGATAAAAAAAGGGAAAATGGTCATTATGATGGATGATGAGGACAGGGAGAATGAAGGCGATCTTGTTTATGCCGCGACCTTTTCTACGCCTGAGCTTGTCAACTTTATGGCAAAAGAGGCAAGGGGGCTCATTTGTACGCCTATTACAAAAGAGATCGCATCGAAACTTGACCTGATACCGATGGTCGACAACAATGTCTCCAACCATGAGACCGCCTTTACCGTTTCCATCGATTCTGCCAATGCCCAAACAGGGATCTCGGCGGCGGAAAGGGATGACTGTATCTCCAGACTGGCCAATCCGTTGACCGTTGCAGAGGATTTTGTCCGCCCTGGGCACATTTTTCCGCTGATCGCCAAATCCGGCGGCGTACTGGTACGGACAGGGCATACCGAAGGATCGGTCGATCTTTGCAAACTGGCCGGCCTGGCACCTGCCGCGGTGATCTGCGAGATCATAAAAGATGATGGGAAAATGGCACGCAAAGATGACCTGGAGATCTTCGCGAAAAAGCATGACATGTGCATTGTCTATATTTCCGATATCGTCGAATACCGTTTGGCAAATGAAAAACTTGTCAAGCGCATGACCTCGGAAGAGAGCGAACTCAGAGGCATCAAGGTTGAAAAACATACCTACAGAGACCATTTGGAGCGCTGCCACACCGTGATACAGTTCTACAAACTGCATGAGACCGCTAATGTCAAGTTCCACAATATAGGCAGAGATGTGGACCTGATGCTTGATGATAAACGCTTCAGTGCCTTGAACAACGCCATTGAATACCTGAAACAGAATGGGGGTGTGCTGATATTCCTCGATACGAAAACCATTTCCCAGGAACAGGCAAAAGAGTTCGGCGTGGGTGCACAGATACTCAAAGACCTTGGCATCAAAAATATCAATCTTATCACAACAAGCAAAGACACCGAATTTGTTGGACTTGCAGGTTTCGGACTGGACGTAGCAGAGAAGATCGAAGTGATCTGATACGACTATCCGCTTAAAATTTCCACGCTCAAAAAAACAGAAATGTAACAATTGGGAGTAATTTACTCCTAATTAAAAAAACTTTGGATAAACGTTTTTAAAACCCTGATATTTATGTTAAACTAATTGAATAAAACGAAATAAAGCATAAAGGAAATACAGTATGTCAAAAGAGATCTATTATCCAAAAAAAGAGATGTTCGCAGATCCGCTCATTAAAAATATGTGTGAGTACAACGATCTGGTAGAAGCGTTTGAAAAGGATTATGAAGGAACCTGGGCAAAGTATGCCAACGAGAAGATCGACTGGTTCAAACCGTTTGACAGGGTGCTCAATGAAGATAATGCGCCATTCTACAAGTGGTTTGAGGGCGGTGAGCTCAACATCGCCTACCAGTGTGTGGGCAGACACCTCAAGACCAAGAAGAACAAAGCGGCGATCATCTTCGAAGGCGACAACGGCGACCAGAGAACGCTGACCTACCGTGAACTCTACTACGAAGTGAACCGAACGGCCAATATGTTCAGGAACCGGTTCAATATCAAAAAAGGCGACAGGGTCGTGCTTTATATGCCGATGATCCCGGAAGCGGCCATTTCCATGCTCGCCTGCGCGAAACTGGGAGCCATCCACTCGGTGGTTTTTGGCGGTTTCTCTGCAGAAGCGCTCAGAGACCGAATCATCGATGCAGAAGCGAAGCTGGTCGTCACGGCTGACGGTGCGTTCAGAAAAGGCAAACCCTACATGCTCAAGCCGGTCGTGGACAAGGCGCTCGAAGAAGGGTGTGCATGCGTTGAAGCAGTCTGTGTGGTGGAGCGTAACGGCGAGGATATCCACTGGGAAGCAGGGCGTGACTATGCCTACAACGAGCTGATAGAGAATGAGTCGGTGCAGTGTGAGCCTGAGATGGTCGACAGCGAGCATCCGCTCTTCCTGCTCTATACGTCGGGAAGTACGGGGAAACCCAAAGGGGTACAGCACGCTTCTGCAGGCTACATTCTCTGGGCACAGATGACGATGGAGTGGGTCTTCGATATCAAAGAGAACGACACTTACTGGTGTACGGCTGATGTGGGCTGGATCACAGGGCATACCTATATCGTCTACGGACCGCTTGCGGCAGGTGCGACGACCGTGATCTTCGAGGGGGTTCCCACTTTCCCCGATGCCGGAAGATGCTGGAAGATGGTCGAAGAGTACCAGATCAACCAGTTCTATACAGCGCCGACAGCCATCAGACTGCTGCATAAAATGGGAGCGGACGAGCCTGCGAAATATGACCTCTCCTCACTGCGCATTCTCGGAACGGTTGGTGAGCCGATCGACCCTGCGGCATGGAAATGGTATTACGAAGCGGTAGGCAACTCCAACTGCTCCATCGTCGATACCTACTGGCAGACGGAGACAGGCGGGCATATGATCTCCCCGCTCCCCGCGGCAACGCCTATCAAGCCGGGCTGTGCGACCTTCCCGCTCCCGGGTATCATCGCAGAGATCATGGAAGAGGACGGTACCCCGACACCGGTAGGTGAAAAAGGCTTCATGTGTATCACCAAGCCATGGCCGAGTATGATCCGGACCATTTGGAACGACCCCGAGCGTTTCGTCAAGTCCTACTTCGGTGACTGCAAGAAGGAGGGGAAAGCGGTTTACTTTACCGGTGACGGTGCGATGATGGATGAGGACGGGTACATCACCATTACCGGACGTACCGATGACGTCATCAACGTTTCCGGACACCGTATGGGTACGGCAGAAGTTGAAGCAGCGGTCAAGAAACATGACAA